>NZ_JCAQHY010000116.1:0-19537 GCF_059621045.1 Vagococcus sp. WN80Y | reverse complement strand
GTGATTATATGACATAAATAACCTCCGTGTTAGTTAAAAGATGTGTAAGTTAATAATAACAGTCAATTAATGAAAAGAGTTAAAGGGTGTTGCACTTCATTCTGACACGTAGGAGTAGTTAGTAGGAGTAATTCGTCTGAAAATATTAGCTTAATTGTTGATGTTACTAGTGTTTTCGAACGATTTCCAATGATACTGGGCATTTATTTTTTACTTTTGTCTTCTATTTATAATTATAAATTTTAAAATAGTTCTATAAAGTTTTTAGACACACCCTAAATAGTTATTAAATCGATGAGGATGGTAGCAATGTGCAAAAGTAAGCTAGATATACGAAATGAAAAGGGCTTTAGTTTAATTGAAATATTAGTCGCTGTTGTCCTAATGGGTGTTTCGTTCACACTTTTAGCGTCATTTGTTTATCGAAACTCACAAGCCATTAAATTGAATCAAAAAAGAGAAGAAGCGATTTTTGTTAGAGATGATATTAAAGAGTGGTTGATTTATAAAGGGCAAATGCAAGCGATAGCTAATTTGAATCAAGTTGTACTCACAACTCCTAAACAGCCAAACACAATTGATGCTGATTTGAAAAAAAGACAGTCCTATTTAATTTTAGCTAATACGGGTATTCAAGAAGATGCGACAACTAAAAAGAGCTTATATGGAGAATTACCGATAGATATGACGACTCGCCCTGGCATGTTTATTGATAAAGTAAAATACGATAAAAAAGGTGGTTTGTTGCCTAGTAGGCTGGCTGCAGATGATTACAATAAGCTTTACATCGGACAGTACTTAAATCGAGACGGAGAGGGGACTGATTTTTTAGTTAGTGTAATGGTGACTAAAAAAAGTACTCAGGCTGATTATGATCCAAGAACAGATGGTGTAGGTTTAACAATTTTAATTTATGACAAGAAAACAGGTCAGTTATTGACTGAAACCTATCTAAACTGGATAGTGGAATCCTGAGGAGGGGCTTGAGGATGCTTAAAAATGAAAAAGGCATTACGCTGATTGAGTTACTTGGCGCGATTGTTATATTTGGGTTAGTTTCGGTTTTACTCGGGAGCATTTTGTTTAGCATTTCAAAAGTTTCTACTATCCAAGGGCAACAAGTTGAATTGCAACAGCTGGCTAATAGCATGCGTTCACGAATTGAGGGCATCAGTCAGATAGATGGCATATATGAGAAGGCTGGTTACCTCGGTAAATTTGCTGGTAGTGATACGTGGAAGGACCAGCAAATTTATAAAATTTTGAAAAAAGAGAGTGAGGCAACCTGGAGTGAAATTTCTAAGATTGAGAAAGGCCGCAATGAAATTTTTATTACAGATATTAATGACACTGGTAATGAGAAACTAGAGAGTTATTCTGTCAAAAATAAAAATGTGAAAATTAAAATTTTGCAACAAAAAAATGAAAATGAACAAACAGACACTCTTAAGTCAATGCCTAACTACCGAGATACATTTTCTGTTCAAACTAGTGTCCTAATTGTATTTTATGAAGGAACGATTGATTTTAATAGTTATTATGATAGTATAACAGGATTTTGGAAAACAGTAGATCTACTTGCTAGAGACGATGTGCTGTATTCCAGAGAGTTTGTTATGGTTTATCGTGATGATCAAAAATCGAAAGGAGGAATTCCAGGGAATGGTAGATGGTAAAAATGAGTCAGGATACGCATTATTATATGCATTAGGAGCTATTTTATTAGTGAGCATAATTGTAGGCGCAATTTTTATTATGGCGTGGAATACTTTTTTACAGATTGAGAGTGTTGATAAGTTTACAAGATTGCAAGATGTTGAAGAATACGCGTTACAAGATGGTAGTGACAAAATAAAAAAAAAGCTAGAAACTGGTTTATCTAACTTATCGACAATTGATTTTGGTAAGGATGAAATCAAAATTGGAGACATGGTCGATACACTTTTTACAGGCTTCACGATGTCTCCTGGTAAGAATATAGGGAGCCAAAAACAATTTTCTTATACATTAAAGATTGATAGTATTAGCAAAAATGAGATAACTCCTTATGCGATTTCCAATACTGGAGGGAGATTTGGTTGGCAACTAGATGCAGGACTGACTAATGTTACAAATGTGGAGTTGATTTTCAAAATTTCAGCAGATATTACAGAAAAGAAATTAAATGAAAAAGAGACAACCGTGACGGCAACTACCGATTATGTGTATGAGGTTCAGTGGGAAGAAGTCAGCACAGACAAAGAAATAGTAGCATTAGATGTTTGGCGAAATGTTTTTTACCCTTATTATTTACCAAATAGTGCAGGGTTCATTTCGACAGATGAGTGGATGAAGAAGATGGATCGAATTTATCGCTATCAAGAGACTGCCAATATTTTTGATTACTCAGGATTTAACAATACAGCACCTTATGAAGCGGGGCTGATAAATGGCCAGATTGTGGATGTAGAGGACGGAAGCTACTTAGACTTTTCTCATAGTGATAAACAAATTTTGTCATCTGTAGACTTCGAGGGCTCTATGTTTTATAGAAATGGTGTGAACCTTAAGGGGAGCGGAACAGGTAGTGTATTGCGAGCTAAGAATTTGTTAGTGTTGAGTAATCAAAAAAATCCGACTCAAAAGCTAAACGTTGTTCAAGATATAAATTTAGTAGCGAACATTGGAACCTATATTGATTATAGTGGAGAAAAAAGTAAATTAATTTTGGCAGGTGAAACAACCTCTCTGCAGACGAGTAATTTGTTGGTCAATAATAGCAATACGACAGAGTCTAGCAAACAATCAAGTGAAGGCGTTTTGCTGTCGAAAGGTAAGATTCTTGTGAAGAAACTCCCTGACGCGGCAAGTTTTTCATTTGCAAATTATCGGAGTCAGGCCTTAACAAAATCACCAAAAGACGAATATTGGAATTCTTTTATGGGTGGAAACATGGTAATTGCAAGTTCTAATTTTTATGCTGGACAAACAAATGAAGCGGGGAACTATTTGTCCGCTACAGATGACCAGAGACAGGTGTCAATTGAAGGTGATTTTATGCTAACTAACGCTAAATTATCTAGTGAAAAAGGAGAAAAAGGATTTTCTTATTTTACAGAAAATAGTTCGTTTAGTTTGCCTAATACGCCTTCGAAGCTTACTTTAGATGGTCCTAATACTAATTTAGTCGTTACAGGAAAATCGTTTATTGATGCTCCTAAAACGAAACGGCGTCAAGCTTTAGGAGAAGGTGGCACCGATAAATTTAATGATTATTATAGAAACGATGATTATTGGAATGCCATTGAGTTGAAAAATGGTGCTCAAATGAATTTGGGATACACCGGAATGGAGCCTTTTAAATTAACAGTAGACAAAGAGTCTGTTTTTTCGCTTAAGCTGTTACCGGATAATTTATTTTTAGATAAAACATTCTTAACTGAAGGGTACGCTCAACGGAAGTTAAAAGGGAAAGTTATCATATATCCGTTTAGTCAATCTGATGTTACGAACTTGGTGAAGGAATTAGGGGCTGGTTTGCCAGTGAGTCAAATTGATAAAGCAGAAGATGCAAAGAATGGCGAGGTTTCTATTGTAAAGTCATTGCATTCTTCCACTAAAAAATCATCAGAGATTATTACACGGACCTTTGACTACATCAAAAAGGTTGAGTATTAGAGACTGCTTCTATAAGTTAGTCTAAAAAAGCTTTTGATAGGAGTGTGACAAGGTTGAAATCTGACAGTAAAAGTAAACGACGGCGCCGGAAAAAAGAAGAAGTACCTAAAGGCGAATCTCAAAATATCTTTAATGTGTCGACCGACAAAAAAGTTTTGGAGTTAGTACCTCGTGCGTTTGCTAAGGAGTATAGTGTGGTTCCGATAGAACAACTGGATAACCGATTGATTGTGTTGATGAGCAATCCGGGAAATTATGCTGTTTTAAATGAATTGCGTCTGATTACGGGATTGATAATTGAACCTAGGGAAGCGCGTGAGGCAGATATTCAACAATTAATTGTGCGTGATTATCCTGCCGATTTGAACATAGATGGCCTATTCGATACAACTGAACTTGATTCTTTGGTTGAAACAGATGTAATTAATGATGATTCGCCAATTATTAAGTTGGTTAACACATTACTGCAGGATGCGGTCGATCGTAGAGCGAGTGATATTCATTTTGATCCTCAGGAAAAATATTTAGCAGTCAGGATTCGAACTGATGGTGAGATGCAAGAATTAAAGAGGTTACCAAAAAATATTCAATTAGCAGTCTCGTCACGAATAAAAATTATTTCGTCTTTGGATATTACAGAAACTCGTATTCCTCAAGATGGCCGGGCGATGATTAGAAATGGATCACATATTATTGATTTGCGCGTGTCTATCCTACCAACTATTCATGGCGAAAAGATTGTTATTAGAATTTTAGACCGTTCGGTAGGTATTCGTCAGTTAGATGATTTTAATTTTGAATCAGGAACGTTGATAAAGCTACGCCGGCTATTAAAGCAACCACACGGTATTATCTTAGTAACGGGTCCAACAGGTTCAGGTAAGTCCTCTACCCTCTACGCAGCGTTAGGAGAGTTGAATACACCTAGTGTTAATGTCATCACCGTAGAAGACCCAGTGGAGTATCAGTTAGAGGGGATTAACCAAATGGCTGTCAATAGCAATATTGGCTTAACATTTGCAAGTGGACTAAGAACAATCTTACGTCAAGACCCCAATATTATCATGGTAGGAGAGATTCGGGATGGTGAGACGGCTGATATTGCTATTCGAGCATCGATGACAGGCCATTTAGTTCTATCAACACTTCATACCAATGATTCTGTAAGTACGATAAATCGATTGGTAGATATGGGAGTAGATACTTTTCTGATTGCGAACTCCTTAACTGGTATATTAGCTCAGCGACTAGTAAGGACAATTTGTACAAACTGTAAAACTCAACGAGCGGCTAAAACTGAAGAGACGTTATTTTTAGCTGAGTATGGGTTACAGGCCATTACCTTAACTGAAGGAGTAGGGTGTGCTAGGTGTGGTAATACTGGCTACCAAGGTAGGATGGCAATTCAGGAGTTATTGGTTGTAACACCTGAACTTAGAAAAATGATTACCAATAAGGCGACGAATGATCTGTTATTAGAGTATGTCAAAAAACAAAAAATGACCTTTCTGATTAATGATGGGCTAGATAAGGTTTTGGCAGGCTATACAACAATTGAAGAATTGTTAAAAGTAGTAACAATGGAGTAGAAACTAGTCAATCAGTAGATGGATGACATGAAACATTTATTTGTTGATTAAATAAGTAGCTGAGGATTAATTATGGAAGAAAAAAGAAAACGTTCAAAAAAGATCAAAAAAAGAACGGAAAGTATAATGGAATCACATAGTAGAGAGAGAGCTCCTGTGAGAGATGAGTCAATAACTAGTAGAGAGACAGGCATAATCGAACGGAATCCTAAAAGAATTATTGACAGTTGGTTGTTAATGAGTGTTCAACAAAAGGTATCTGATATTCATTTGAAGGAAGGGATTCCACCGACATTTCGGTTACATGGAGACTTGCAACCAATCGAACAAACGTCAATTTTAACTACAAATCAAATATCGTTAATGGCTCAAGCTATTTGTTCTGAGACACAGTGGACGGAGTTTCAGGAGAAGGGCGAAATTGATTTGGCTTATGAATTGAAAGACGTTAGCCGATTTCGGGTAAATGTTTTCAGGCAAATGGATACAATAGCAGTCGCTTTGAGGCGAATCCCAATTGAAATACCTAAATTATCATCACTTGGTGTGCCAGATGTTTTACGACAAATGATTCATAAAAGTCAAGGCTTATTTTTAGTGACAGGGCCGACGGGATCAGGGAAGTCAACAACCCTTGCTGCTATGTTGGATTATTTGAATGATACCAAGAAGACGCATGTTTTAACATTAGAGGATCCGATAGAGTATATTCATAAACATAAAAAATCGATTATTTCTCAACGAGAAATCGGCCGAGACACAATATCTTTTGCAAATGGTTTAAGAGCTGCACTGAGGCAGGATCCAGATGTGATTTTGGTAGGAGAAATGCGTGATTTTGAAACAATTTCCATTGCTTTGACAGCTGCTGAAACAGGTCATTTGGTACTTGGAACATTGCATACCTCAAGTGCGCCTTCCACAATTGAGCGGATTGTTGATGTATTTCCAGCAGAGCAACAAAGTCAAATTAGAACACAGGTTGCAGGAGCCTTGATTGGGATTCTATCTCAACGTTTATTGCCAACGGTAGATGGCAAAGGACGAGTGGCTGCAACTGAAATGTTGGTTAACTCCAAAGGAATTGCCAGTATTATTCGGTCTGATAAAACTCATCAAATCAGCAATATGTTGCAAATGGGAAAAGCAGAGGGGATGCATACGATGTCGGCGTCTGTTCAACAATTAGCACAAGCGGGAAGAGTCGATGTGGATGTGGCAGCTACGATTTTAGACGATGGAGGGGACTTTTAATGGCAACATTTGTTTATCAAGGAAGGAAGTATACTGGCGAACGATTTCGTGGTAGTTTACAGGCTAACTCTCTATCAGAAGCTCGAACGCTTTTAAAAAAGAAACACATTAAACCAGTTTCCATCGTGGAGCAAGAAGCGAATTTTGCAAATAAAGAGATAGCTCTTTTTTCTAAAGTGAATTTGAAATTATTAGTGGCTTATTTACAACAGTTTTCAACGTTGATTAATGCTGGTATTACGGTGTTAGAGGCGTCTAAAATGTTAGAAGAGCAACAGCAGAATAAGAACTTTAAGAAAATGTTAACAGAAATTACTAGAGATTTAGAGGGCGGGAGTACACTATCTGATACCTATAGAAAGCAACCTAATGCTTTTCCGCCATTGTTGGTGAATATAATTGCTGTAGCAGAGATGTCAGGGTCTTTAGAAACGAGTTTGGAGAGAATGGCACGGTATTATGAAAAAACAGCAGCCAGTCGTAGTAGTTTAATTACTGCTATGATTTATCCTATATTGATGCTTGTTGCGTCAATGGGGGTAGGAATCTTTTTGATGGTAGCCATTGTACCAATGTTTGTAACAGTATTTGAAAGCTTTGATGCAGAGTTGCCCGCTATTACTAAGCTAACGATGGGAATTAGTGATTTTTTAACAACAAAAGGGATTGTTATTGTTGTTGTCATAATTATTGTATGGCTGGGGCTTTTCTTGGCTAAAAGAAATCGAGCCTTTTTGTTAAAATATGACACGTTCAAATTGAAAATTCCGGTATTTGGCGAATTTTTACAAAAAAATGATTTTTCAGTATTTATGACAACACTATCAACGCTGCTTTCAAGCTCCGTCCCAATGGTATCGGCTTTATCAATGAGTGGAGAAGTTGTTAAGAATACGTATATATTTAACTTGATTCAAGAGTGTGGGAGTGAGATAGAACAGGGAGGGCGTTTGAGTAATGTTTTTACAAGAAGTTGGGCGATTCCAGTTTTGGCGACACAGATGGTGAAAATTGGTGAGAACACGGGAACTCTAGAAGGAATGCTAGAAAAGTTAAGTGGTATTTTTGAAGCTGAAGTTGATGAGGCAAGTGAGCGGATAAAAACCATCATGGAACCCTTAGTGATCGTGCTAATCTGTTGTATTGTTGGCTTTATTGTCGCGGCTATTATGTTACCAATGTTTGCAATGTACGGTGCGATACAAGACTAGTATCGTATGGACTTGTTAATTTAGTTATTAACTAGAAACCTAGACTTCTAGATAATATAGATAAAAAAAGTTTTTCAGGAGGATGAAAGAATGTCAAATACTATTACGCTACAAGAAGAAAAAGAAAGTAGATTAAATAGGTTAATTAATGATGAACGTGGACTGACAATGATTGAATTACTAGCTACTGTGGTAATACTATCAATTATTATTGGGATTGGTGCATTAGCCATTGGAAGTGTAATTCAAAACTCAAAAGAAGATGCTGCGTTAGCTGAAGTACAAAATGCTTATGAATCAGGAAAACTATACCAAGCAAGCCCATCTGCTCCAATTACAGGAACAACCTTTACTTTAGTTGATGTTATGAATGCAAAATACACAGATACAACAGCATTTGGCAGTGTTTCTGATACAGCGACAGCGACTGTTGTCTTTACCGTCGCTGCTGATGGGGGGTTAACAATAACAGTTCCTACTGGAATATTGAAAGCTGGAAACAAAACACAGACCACCGCCATAACTAATGCAAATAAAGCAGCTGTAACAGCTCTAAAAAGATCGGATGTTTTTTAATTTAGTTAATTAGATTAATATATTTTAAATCATGATTGGAGTTTTTTTATGAGTTTGTTAGGTTTATGTGTTCCACAAATAATCATTTATCTTTACATTTTCGTTATAGGAATGTGTCTAGGCTCCTTTTTCATGGTTGTGGGATATCGTGTGCCACGTCCAGAGTCTATACAGGGGCGTTCACATTGTGATAATTGTCAACACCAGCTTGTTTGGTGGCAGTTAATCCCCTTGATTTCCTATTTAGGGTTAAAAGGGAAATGTTATTATTGTGCTTCAAAAATAGGCTGTTTAGTGCCTATTTTTGAAGTATTATCAGGTTGTCTATTTTTATTTTCGGTAGTGTGTTTTCAATTTTCACCTGAAACATTGGTTAGCTGGACGATGATTTCGTTGTTGTTAATTATTAGCATCTCAGATAGTTATTATCTTGTGATCCCTAATAAGATTTTAGCTATTTTTATGATCTTAGCGATTATTGAACGCGCCTTTATTCCTCAAATGAATTATTGGTGGTACCCTCTAGTAGGTTTTTTAGTAGGTTTTTTCCCTTTGTATATCTTAGGATATGTTATCAAAAATGGTGTGGGGGGTGGTGACATTAAACTGTTCGCTGTTTTGGGGATTTTTATGGGGCCAATGAGTATACTTGTGTCTTTATTTGTTTCATCTTTATATGCGTTAGTCTTTCATATCGCATCATTTGCTATAAAAAAAGAAATGCAGAAGTATGTTCCGTTTGGTCCATTTATTGCCGCGGGTTCGTTAACTGTTTGGTTTGTTTTTGATAGTCACTTAACTCGTATGCTAGAAAGTTTGATAAATTTTATGTGAAAGTAGAGGGCGTTTGATGCTTTTGAAAAAGAAAACAACACCGATTGGGATTGACATTCAAAAAAATGTGTTACGTTACTGTGTGACAAAGAGCGGGCACTTAGTTTATGGTGAAAAAGTAGTCAATGGGTCGATTTTTAAGAATGATCATTTAAGAAATGCAGATGAATTTATTGAAATACTTCAAAGTATCGTAGCTGAGTTAAGAATTTCTGCTCCGACCTATGTATTTTCGGCAAGAAATTCTAAGCTACTGATTCGTCAAGTCGCTATTGGTAATTTGAAGAATATAAAAGAGATTCGTAACTATTTATTTTTTGAATTAGGAGAGTCGATTCCTCTTCCTTTTGAGGAGCCTATTTTTGATTTATTAATTTCTGAAGAAACAAGAAAAAAGAAAACGAACAAAAAGAAAACCTCTAAGTCTAAGGAAGTTAAATTTTACAAGGCGCCTAAGGAAGGGGTCGCAGTTGATGGAAAAGTGTCAGTTGTGGTGACTACTGAACCTGTTTTAAAAGAAATTGGCGACGCGGTTGTTAAAAGTAAAGGCGAACTAGTTGCTGTTGACTGTAGTGTCTTAGCTTATACTAGAGTGTTACAGAAGAGAATTAATTGGAGTGAAGTATTTGCGATAGTGGAGATTGATGCAGGAGTTGCTAACATCACGATTTTTGATCAATTGGTACCAGTTTATGTTCAGTATGAAGATTATAATCAGACCAACTGGCGTTATACGGAGGATCATAAGCAGGTAAAGGTTGATTATAAAGTAGAGAGTGAGATTGAATCTATCAAAAAATTGGGCGTGACAATTAAACATGTGATTGATTTTTTTGAAAAGGACATATCTTCAGGAAGTCATGTTGCCCAAATTTATTTAGTTGGAGGACATCCCAGGTTAAAAGAGGAAGTGCTTGAAAATATCGAAGCTACTAATGCGATTCCAGTAAAAATATTAAAATCTCCCTTAACAATTGCGAATAAAAAACGCTTGCCTGAAAAATATACTCTTGCAGCAGGCCTAGCTATGAAGGAGGTTTAGCTGAGATGAATATAAATTTATTACCACAAAAATTTGTTAAAAACCGAGCGGCCGAGCTAATCGCCATCGTATCTATTTTTCTCTTTATTGTATGTGTAATAGCTATTTTATTTGCTTCATTGTTTTATCGTTCTCAGGTAGATTTCGTACAAAGCGAAGTCCAGCAAGAAAAACTACAAAAAGTGACAATTGAGAAACAGAAAAGTGAGTTAGAGGAGAAGCAGTCTGTAGGCATACAAACTATTTTGAACGAGTTAAAAGGCGATCAGAAATTGATGGAACCTATTATGACTAGTTTTAAAAAAACAGCTGTATTGTTAAATATTACGATTTCTAACTATGAAGTATTGTTCGGTATAGCAAATGGAAGTGAAGGGGAAAATCAAGAGGCTGAGCAAGGTACTATAGCTGGCGATGCTTCTCCTTTATTACCGACTATTGCAATGTCGGTAACCGGCGAATTATTTAAGGATACTGCACAATTTAAGGAAGAACTAGAAAAAATTGAATGGGTATATGATTGTCAGTTAGTGGCGTCATCAAAGGAAGATGATAAATATAAAAGCGAGTTAACAATACGAATAATCCAAGATAAAGTACCTTCAGTGGCATTAATTGAGGAGGCTAAGCAAAATGAATAAAGTCATTTTTATGCGAAAGCATCTGATAGTCGTCTCTATTGTCGGAATTTTCCTAGTAGGCCTAGTTGTTGGAGGATGGGTGTTAACAATAGCACCACAACGAACTAAACTCAAGACATTAAAAGCCGATTCTGCCAAAGTGCAGAATGAATTGAAAGTAGAAGAAGAAGCACTGACTATGATGGAGGAATTGCCTGACTTGTTAGAATCCTCAGTAGTAAAAAAGGAACCAATAATTCCCAATGGTATCGAGTTGGAGCCTTATTTTGAATTATTGAAAAAATTAGGAACGGATTTGAATCTATCCATTCAACAGATATCCATGGTAACTAAACAAGTTTATCCAGAAGAAACTGTTTTTAAGGAAAATCAATTAATGACAACATCTGTTGGTCTAGATGTTATAGCAGATGATAGTGCAGGTATTATAACGTTTATTAAAGAAATAGAAAAAGCAAATCGCTTTATGATGGTTAAGCAAGTGTCTTATCGTGCAAGTGAAGCGAATTCTGAAAGTTCTATAGGGGCATATTCGGCTAGTATTATTGTGGAAATGTACTACTTGTCTCATTATGAAACAGGTCAAATGATTGAAGCTTCTAAATAGAGAAAGGGGATAGCAGTAATGAAAAAGTCACAGAAAAATCTTGTGAAACGAACAACCTTGTTTTTTAGTGGGGGACTTTTTCTAGTAGGAGTATTGACAGTTTTCTTTTTTCTTTTTATTGGGCGAAAAAATACTTATGTAATAGTGAGTGATATAGATGCTCAAACGAATGAAATGACTGTTACGATTGAAGTTGATCAACCGAAGGACGAAGAAATCATTATTAGAGGAAGAGATGATATGTTGATTTCTTTGGAGTCATTAGAGAGTTTTGAATCTGAAGATGTTGAGTTGAAACCAGTAGCGGATCATGAGTCAGGAGTTATTTTACATGTTAAAAAATCGGAAGAGGCTGTAAAAATCACCCTGCCTCTCCCTAATATGGAGAAAAAAGAAACTGTTCAATTAGTTCGTAAGAAAAAAGTCATTCAAGAACACCAGCTTGATGGGACCAATAAATTGGAAAGTGTTTCAATTCAACAGGAGTTTTTGTCTCAACAACCTATGATAGCAAATGAAGTAGTTGAGACTGCTACTTTTAATTCATCAATGTTCAGATTTTTAGGAAATGAACCACAAGTCAGAGGAACAACTGTCATAGTGAAAAATTACCAAGAGTTACTGGCGGCTATTAGTAATAATGGGGTAAGCAAAATTGAATTTGGCACTAACATAGTGGCAACGACAACGGCGTTAGCAAATATTACTAGAAGTCTAGAAGTTGATGGTAAGGGTTATAAGTTTACATCAAGTAAGGGCTCCACTTTTATTTTAGGAGACACAAAAAAAGTAAATCAAGTATTCACATTGAAAAATGTCATTATTACCCATGGAGATAAAAGAAACAGTTTTGTTAGTGCTAAGTCAGACACTATTTCTGCTTTTTGGAGTATGAATGTTGAGAATATTCACAATTCAACAGAAAAAGCTGGCTTAGCAGGAGCGTATTTTGTAGATGTGGCTAAAGGAAACCTGACGGTTCGAGGAAAATTATTTTGGTTTGCTCATAATTTTAACTCGTCAAGTAGTAATTCTACAGGTGTCATTAAAGTAGCCAATATCTACGTAACTGACGGAGCTGAGATGAAAATAACGGCAGATCATACTATTGTGAGAATACATCCAAATGATCAAAAGGTAGCGACTTCCTTTATCGTAGACAAAGGGGCAAAAGTCTTTTTAGACAGTGAGTCTCGTCAGGCAATATGGGCCAATAGTGAAGGCTCAAATAATAGCTTAATATTTTCTGCATCAGGTGCAAATACTGAACTGAGAGCTACCTCAAAAGGAACTTTTTATGGTGCAGAAGGTGGAGTCATTACATTACAAGGAAGTAATGATAAGGATAAAGTAGCTAAGACAGAAGTGTTAGATGGTGCAGTTATTACAATTCATGCGATGGCATCTGCTAAAGAACAAGGAAAAGCAATTCCAACTACGACATCTGCTTTTGTTAATCAAGTGAAAAATGGTGTTTTTAATGTTGATGGTGAAGGTAGCCAACTTAACTTAGAGGCAGATGGTGAAGCTCATAATTTTGCGTCTACTTTGAGATTAAGATTAGTTGGTGAACAGACCTTTACCGTTTCTAATAATGGAGAAATGAATGTTTTGAAGCATGCTGGAAAAGCCGCAGCCATTAGATTTTATGGCAAGGATAATTCGTTTGTTGCTAAATCAGGTGGCAAAGTGACTATCAATAAAAAAGGAAATGCTAGGGCTGAAGATGGTGGTGATACGGGGGGGCAACAAGCTATTCAGTTTACGATTGACAGGAATGGAGTTTCTAAGTTTGAGGTTGAAGGGCAAAAAAGTATCATTTTTGCTAAATCTGGTGATGGACCTGCTTTAGAGGCTTTGTCAGGTGATTTTCAGTTTAAAGTTGGCAAAGATGCGACCTTTAGAATGGAAGGGACTACACGTAAAGAAGATCGTGGGATAGTTCATGCTGGTTCTTCTGAGATCGATGTTGATATTGATGAGGCTCTTTTCTATGATTTTAGAAATAATCGTGAAAATGGGGGGCAGGTTTTTTCAACTGGCGGGTCATCCTCCACACAAAAATTTACATCCTCTAAGGTTGGCTTATCTGTATGGAAGAAAAAAACGGGTGTTGATTTAGATAAAGATCCAGATGTTTTTTGGTCTAAAATTAACTATCAGTTGTCAGGACGTCATTTTAAAAAGATTGCGTATTCTAATTATCCAGATCAGTTTAATGCGTCAAATTATGAAGGGGCTGATATGTATACCCGAATGACAGGGAATAATTACCGAGCAGTTGTTGATGAATTGAGGATTCCAACTAATGCAGATAAGGCTATTTATGGACATGTGAAAATTCCTTATTCTTTTGGTGGAGAGGAATCTCGAGATGCATGGGAAAAAGAAGCTTGGGTGACACTCCAAATTACTGATGCTAATGGAAAGGAAAAAGCTCGTCAAACAGTTCCGACTAAAGGGATAAATAATAAGTATCCAGGTGTTGAAATTTATGGCGAAAAAGCGAGAGGTGGTATTTTTGTTTGGCCTGCGGCAGACTTTTTGAGTGCTGGTGATAAAGTGACTATTTTAGGAGCGTATCGGGGACCAACTGAAAATCTGAATTCTGAACAAAATATTCCAAGTTTGGTTGAAGATATCAAGGTCAAATCTGTGACGGTTCAGGATGTGACTCCACCACTGACATTAGAAACAAGTTTGACTGTAGCTTCGACTACGATGAAGCAATTGAATGGAACGATTGATTTGTGGGATCAACGTGACAAAACAATAAAGGATAAGATCTTTATTTTCGCTAAAACTAAAAAAGGGTTTTTAGTGGATGATGAAGGAAATTTAAAAGTTGCTTTAGTCACCAAAGATAACGAAAATAGTTCTAAAACAAATAATCATGAAAAGAAATGGAATTTTGATTTGCCAAGGTATTTGACTATTGAAGATCAAGGGGTTGAACTTTTTGCAAAAGATAATCTGGAAGACATAGCAGATGTTGTTGGCGGTTTGCCTGAAAGCACTTCAAAGGAGCCAAATGGGCAGTTGGGGAATATAACGCCATCCATTCATGAGTATGCTGATTTTAAAGGATATCATGATGCTGTGGGGGCAGATCGATTTAAGCCATCAATTTATTTAGAATTAGCAGAGACAGCGCCATCTGCTCCTAATATAGCCATTACAGTCCCTCAGTATCCAGATGATAACAAGGTGATTCAGGCTGGTAGTCAATTTGATTATAAAGTAGTGGTTAGTAGTGGTGATAAAGAGGATTCGATTGACTCGATAAATAATGTGAAGATTTTTGTGACAATAGCAAAGGAATTAGAATTTATGGACTTCAAGCGTTTAGAAGCTAATTCGGCCATATCAACCGCTAACTTTGATGAGGATAAAAGGATTTTAGAGATAACGTTTAAATCTAGTTTGGAACCGGGTACTCAAGTTTCCTTTAGTTTACCAGTGAAGGTGCCAGTAGATGTTAGTGCTTTGGCGGCAATAGAAACAGAGGCTGTTGTAACTGCTGAATCAACTTTGGAATCACCTTTCATTGAAGGACCAGCGAATCCAGCACATGATCATTTGAAACTCACTAATTCAAGTTCGGTAGTCATTTCTTTTGAAACGAAGAAAAACCCTGGCGATACAGTTCGTCTTTCAGTAGTAAATAATCAATTAAGGGTATTTTATTCTGAAATTAATCAATTTTATGTATATATTGATGGCAAAGAACTAAAACAAGAATTTAAAGTTGCGTTTAAGCAAACGACTGAATCGATGTCACTAGATATCCCAATTAGTGAAGTTAGAAATAAAGTCTCTGTAAAATATTTTGATATGGACGGAAATGAAAAATGGGTTTATTGGAATGATAATTTTAGGGACTTGCCAATCAAATAGAAGGTGAAAGTTTTAAAGGGGAAGTTAACCAGTTTTTACTCATGAGTGAACTAGGAAACTAATCGTTAAAACAAATTAAATTGATGTTATCCATCAAAAGTAAGTTTGTTATTTAATGAATTGGTCATGAGTTTTAACTCGGGACAGCTTCACCAGAAAAAATGAGTGTACTAAGTAACCCCATAAAAGTTGTTTTTTTCAGACTATTCCTATTTATCTTTAGAGACTTTATATTGAGCTTTAGGACGGCGGTTAGCAGGCTTTTAGTTTGAATTAACAACTAATCGTTAATTTGTCCAATACTCGCTAGCTGCTTCATAAGTGCATTTATGTGTAAGTATTCCGCCAAAAATCAGTATTTTTGAATTTTTGGGTTACTTGAAAGGTAAAAGGTGTTGATGATTTTTGATAAACATCCAGAGTTAGGTAGAAAATAGGATCGCTCGTTTTGGGCAAGAGGTTAATTACGTAGAAACTGTTGGAAATCTAACAGAAGAAGCCATAAAGAGATACATTCAAGAACAGGAAGAGGATTCCAAAAAATAAGACACAAGAAGAATATAGGACACTAAAATAAAGTGAGCTTACGACACCAGCCTTCTAGGCATAGCATACATTTAGCTCTTATCCTTCATTTGAAATATGTATGGATCAACCAGTGGAATACAGATTGGGAACATATTATTTTAAAGGGATAAATAAAAAAGCTAGTGGAGGAAGACTTAAAAATAAGACGGTTGAAATTCGCTAGTAAAAGGTGGCTAGAGTTTCCTAGACATCACCTTTTAGAGGAGGGAGAAAATAATTATGATATATGTTTACAATTTTTTAACTAATATGAATGTGAGCAACTTAATAGTAGTAAATTTTAGGAGTATACGTGATTGTTGTGACATGGCGAAATATAGTGAGTCACCAGCCAGAATAGAATTTGTATAGTGAGGTTATAGAGATATAGTCTACAATTAATTATATGGAAGGGTAGCAATGAGGATAAAGCTGTTTGGAATAATAAACTTGACTGGAATATCGTAAGAATAAAAAAATAGGGAAAAGCTATTATAGCTAGTTATAATGGCCATATATAGGTTATAAGTCTATTAGTGTTGAAAAAGGAGTAGAAGAATGCTGAAAATAACAGACATTAAGTTTAGTGATACGATGATTTTAAAAGGTGGAAAATTTATATTAGTGAGTCTTTCGCCAATCTATAAAGAAAAGTTCGAAACTGAAGGAGAGTCGTTGAGAGTTGGAACTAAAATGATAGTGGCACTATCTGCTCACCAATTGAAAAAAATTGAGGTGGTTATTGAAGATAATGTTGTTTGTTCATCCTTTAACGAGTTGCAGCTAACTGAAGTGAGTTTTAGTGATTTTACAGGAAAGTTTGTTTTTCAAGAGGAGTTGGCCGACTATGGATTTGTTGCAACAGCCAGCCGATTTAAATTGATCTAGGGGCATTTATGATGGGACATTATTAAATTTGAGGGAGGAATGGGATCATGACAAAAATAGGCTATACAGTAAAAAATGATTCTGATGAAGAGCTAGCACTTCTTTATACAGTGGGAAAATGTGAGGAAGTGATACAACTTAAGGATAATGAAGATAACTATTGTAAGTTTGAAGAATTCTTGATAGCCAATAAAGACAAAGAAATAGTACTAGTTAGTTTTTCAAGTATGGGGCTACAATTAACACAAGTAACTAAATTGTTAGAATTAATTGAATATAAAGGAATAAATATCCACTTTCTTGAAAAGCAATTAGGCTCAGACCGTGATTATTTAGGTTTACTCTACGAACTTGCGATTAATGAGAAGGAAGTAGTCAGCCGACGGACTCGTAGGGGGTTAAGGGCTGCTCATGAAAAAGGAGTTGTTAGCGGGAGACCCACTATCACTAAAAAGAAAATTGAAAAAATTCAATATTTCCGTTTGACGAAAAAAAAGACTATTCGAGAAATTTCTGCAGAATGTGGTGTATCTTTAGGAACTGTCCATAAGTACATTAATTTACTTGAACAAGCTTGAAATAAGCCAAGGCGACACAAATGATAGGATTGGGATAAAACGATGAAACTAAAAACCGTTAGATACGAAGACTATAAAAAAATGAAGCGTGCTGTTACAGAGCTAAGCTGGGTCTGGAGTCAGTATCAACAACGTGATCCAGATGGCTGGTATGAATTTAAGTACCAAAATATTGTGAAAGAGTTTTTGACTGCCGATAATGAGGAAAAGTTATTAGATGATGTTTCTCTTAAACGATTTCCAAGGCGAGTTAAATTGCCAGTTCGGACTTATCTGGCGATGAGGGAATTAGCTGATATTAGTCTGGAGTTACAAGAGGTGATGGCTAATCCATCATATAGTATGGTAATAATGGAAAAACATATGAAAGAGAGTATTAAGAGTGGGAATCATTAGGCAGTACTGTCTGAATCATCTAGTTGAAGAGTGACTTGGTATTTGTATAGTGATATCTAGGAAACTTTAGTCATCTTTTAGTTTAACTTTTTAAAATAATATGTTTCCAAAGGCCTATTAACAGATAAGGTTTTCCTCAACCTCTATGGGGATGAAAAGGAACTATCAGAATAAATCTGATAACCTTATTATACGAGACGAACTATATTAAAAGTCAAGGGGGAATTGGTGGAATAAATAACATAAAAAAAGGCGAATTTTTTAAATAAGTTGAGCTTCATTAAAGGTTTGATCTGTTTTTAAAAGATGAAAAATGACTCTCACTAGTTTTTTAGCGACATGGCTTATGGCAACATTATAGTGTTTTCCTTGTGCCATTTTTTTAGCGAGATAGGCATTGAAGGTAGGAGACCAACGAGAAACTAATCTGGCAGCTTGAATGAGAGCCCAGCGAAGCTGTGAAGAGCCACGTTTTACCATCTTACCGTTAACGTCCATTTCACCTGATTGTTTAACGGAGGGCTCTAAGCCTGCGAAAGCGAGTAATTGTCCTGGATTCCGAAAGTTGTGAATATTACGAACCTCAGCAAGAATGATACTACCTAAAGTGGTTGAAATTCCCGGAATAGACTCTAAAGGTGAGTGAATAGCTGTCATCATTGTTTTAATCGTTAGATTAATCTCGCTGATAATTTGCTTAAATGATTGGATTAACTGAATGGTTTGAAGTAATTCAAATTCTAAAGCAGCAGAGTCTGAACCAATAGTGATTTTGGATTTTTCATGAATAAGGGCAGCTTTATCTGGTTTCAACCACTTTATTTTAATAAGCGAAGAGAGTCTAGTGCGTTGAATTTTTTTTGGACTAGGATATGTCGCTAAAAGATCGTAGATGGCTTGGTTATGTGTACCTGAAGTGGTCATAATTTTGGCCAATTCAGGAAAACTAATATCTAATAATCGAGTGTATTGGATTTTGATATCGGTTAGTTTTGAGCACATTCGTTGACGATGACGAGTTAAATATTTTAGCTCCTGAATCGATTCATCCGCACTAAAATGCTCGGGAGAAAAATCCGTTAAGAGTTTTTTAGCAATAGTCATAGCGTCTTTTTTATTCGTTTTTGTTTTTCTAAGGGAGGTTGACTTAGCAAATTCTTTAATAAGCAACGGGTTATAACTGAAGACTTGATAGCCGTTGGAACGTAAAAACGCAAGAAGATTAAACGAGCAGTGACCCGTATCCTCTAAAGCAATTCGGATATCGTCGTTGGAATTTTTAACAAGTTGGCAAAGAATAGTATGAAGAGTGGTAAATCCGTCACGATTATTCTGAATGGTCAGGTGTTTTAAGCGGGGCTCTCCGTCAGAATCTAGTACTGCCATATCATGTTTATTTTTCGCTACATCAATTCCAACAAATAGCATAATGAATCATCCCCAATCGATTTATTTTTCGCGCAAGATGGTGTCCACGCACTCTTTGCCTCGTAACCTTACATGAGATTAAACGTCAAGGCGTTATCAAACTCATTACCAATTAGACAAAAAGCTGTGGTTAGAGCCTCGTATCACCAGTCTTCATTACGAATCTGTTGGAGGAAGAACTAATCCACAGCGCATACTTACAGTATAGTAAAAATAACAATAAGTATCGAGGGAGCTACCCTCTACTTAATAATATAAGCCAGCTAT
The DNA here is from genome assembly GCF_059621045.1 of Vagococcus sp. WN80Y. Taxonomy (NCBI): domain Bacteria; kingdom Bacillati; phylum Bacillota; class Bacilli; order Lactobacillales; family Enterococcaceae; genus Vagococcus; species Vagococcus sp. WN80Y. The sequence continues at coordinate 105 of NZ_JCAQHY010000116.1, read as the reverse complement.
AAAAAGGTCAAGTAAAAACTGAACTATTTTAAAATTGTTTGTTGTGATTTTTAATGCAACATAAATAAACCTAGAGAAGAATACAAATTTTTTCTAGGTATCTGT
>NZ_JCAQHY010000115.1:0-19509 GCF_059621045.1 Vagococcus sp. WN80Y | reverse complement strand
AAATTGGTCATAAATTGGCCTAATCTACTCAATGTACAAAAAATATCTTGGCGATTATCAGTTATTCTGATTGTCACCAAGATATTTTTCTGTTTTAAGAGAGTTTTGTCCCACCCTCTAAAGGTTGGTTTTTTTATGTCATTATTGCTTCGAGTTCGAGTTAATAAGTGGTTCAAGAAATATAATAATCATAGCGACATAATTTTTAGTAAATACAGCGCGAATGCTACTTAATATATACGAGAAAAAGCTAGACTGTTAAAGAGTTTCTTAAGTTTAGCAAATTTAGACCTTTAGTCTGAGGTTAAAAAAGTAAAGATGATTTATTCTAAGAAGTATCAAGTGAAATAGAATGAGAGAATGGTTATTTCAGAGAGGAAGCCGTAATGACAAATAAATATGACTATCCTGGACTTAGCTACGCTGACGTCGAAACACGTAAGGCTCGCGGGGAAACAAATGATGCTTTGCCACCTATGACGAGAAGTTTTAAACAAATATTTTTAGAAAATAGTTTGACACTATTTAATTTGATCAACATTGTGATTGCGGGCTTTGTGATTTATACAGGAAGCTATAAGAATTTACTTTTTCTCGGGGTTATTATTGTTAATACAACAGTCGGTGTTTATCAGGAGCTTCGAGCCAAAAAGAATGTGGATGAATTAGCGCTGTTAAATCAAGCTAAAGCCACTGTGATTAGAAATTCTCAGCAAGAACTAATTTTACAAGAGGAAATTGTTAAGAATGATTTATTAACGATTAAGCGCGGACAACAAATTGTTGTTGATGGGCTAATTTTAGAAACGAGTGGGATTGAGTGCGATGAATCGCAACTCACAGGTGAAGCGGACCCTGTCATTAAAGAAGTTGGGGATACGGTCTACTCTGGTAGTTTTGTTGTGAGTGGTAGTGCAGTGATTGAAGCAACGAAGGTTGGTGCAGATAGTTATAGTTCCAAATTGGCCTTAGAAGCCAAGGGCGAGAAGAGTATTTATAGTGAGTTAGTTCAAACCATGAAGAAAATTATTCGCGTTTTAACCTTTGGAATTATACCTGTTGGCGCGTTGTTGTTTCTATCAAGTATGTTAGGAGATATGTCCATCAATCAGGCTATTTTGGGCTCAACTGCCGCAATGATTGGAATGATTCCAGAAGGCCTTGTCCTATTGACCACGGTCGCATTGGCTGTTGGTGTTATCCGACTGACACAGAAAAAAGTCTTAGTTAAAACCATGGGCTCAATTGAAACTCTGGCAAGGGTTAACATTCTTTGCTTAGATAAAACTGGAACCCTAACAAGCGGAGAGTTGAAAGTCATACGAACAGAGGTAATCACGAAACGCTCAAAAGCTGATTTTGCAGAAATGGTGGGACACGTTGCTCATGATTTAAATGAGGATAATGCAACTGGTTTAGCATTATTGAAAGAATTCCCTTCGGATGGAACTGACTGGCCAATTACTAAAACTATGCCATTTTCTTCAGCGCGAAAATGGAGTGGCGTTGACTATCAAGAAAAAGGGAGTGTCGTAATTGGGGCACCAGAATATTTATTTAAGTCTTTTTCTGAGGAATTAACGAAAAGAATGTCTCAGGCTACTAAGGAAGGTTTGAGGGTTCTAGCAATCGCTTCTAGTAAAGAACCGCTGATAGAACAAAATTTACCTAAAACCTTGACTTTAGAGGGAATCCTTTTTTTAGAAGATGAAATTAGATCAGAAGCGCCTCAGACCCTTAAGTATTTTATGGAACAAGATGTTGAGATTTGTATCATTTCAGGAGATCATCCGCAAACAGTCGCTCAAATTGCTAAAAGAGCTGGGGTTAAAGATAGTGAAATGATGGTCGATATGAGTCAGGTACCAAGCGACATTGATTATCAGAAATTAGTCAAAGAGAAGCGGGTTTTTGGCCGGGTATCTCCTGAACAGAAACGGTCATTAGTAGCAGCTTTGCAAAAAAACGGTTTGACTGTTGGAATGACAGGAGATGGTGTCAATGATATTTTAGCTCTTAAGAAGGCTGATTGTAGTATTGTGATGGCAAATGGAAGTGATGCGGCCAAGGGAATCGCTGATTTTGTTTTACTTGACTCAAACTTTGATTCAATGGTCGGTGTCGTGTTAGAAGGGCGAAAAGTAGTTAACAATATTCAGCGAGTTGCCTCCTTATATCTAACTAAAACAATTTATTCAATCATTTTAGCAGCACTTTTCATTTTTATAAGCTCACCCTATCCGTTTCAACCTATTCAATTGAGTCCTATAAGCACATTGACGGTAGGAATTCCGTCGTTTTTCTTAGCGTTAAGACCGAATGTTGCACCGATTAAAGGCCGCTTCTTTCAAAATGTTTTAGAGCCGGCTTTAGCAAGTGGTCTTAGTGTGGTTCTTTTTTCTTTAGGTATTTTAATATTGGGGAATCAGTTAGGTTGGAGTTATGAGGAAAAATCAACGGTGACGGTTTGGATGACTGGTATGGTTTGCTTTGTTGCTCTTTATTATGTAGCAAAGCCTAGCAATTGGAAAATAATGACAATGATAGCTGTGTTAGCAAGTCTATTTTTGATTGTGTTTACCTTTTTTGGTCGACTTTTTTCATTGGTCAGCCTGTTTCAATGGCAGCTAGCTCTTGTTTATTTGCCTATGATGATCGCGGTAATTCCGTTATTCTATGGATTGAAGTATCTGGCTCATCGTCTCTTGGGAAATCATCATCATACTAAGTAAACTAGTGTGATGAAAGCCGTTTGTCAGAGGTCAATTATTTTGTATAATGAGTGGAGACTGTAAGTATGAAGAAAGGAGCAATTATTAAATGTTAAGAAAAAGTCTAACTCTTTAGGGGACGGACGCTATGTCTCACTTAAAATCAAAAAGTGATTAAACTAGTGATTTCTTATTGACACCTACCTTTGGATTGTGGTCATCCGCAATACAGTGACTTAGACAAATAATCAACCTAAGTAGTGGTTCGGATAAGAGGATGAAAAAAGTCTCTTTGAAGTTGGAAAAGGAAGTAATCGTTTATCAGAAATAGACGGTGAATCGGTCCCTCATTTGAAAAAGCCTAGAACATGGTAGTGATTAGCCAGAAGCTGATTATACTATGAAGAATAAACGGAACCCTAAGCCTTTGTTTGAATTTTAAGCAAAGGAAGAGGAAAAATGAGAGCGAAAGAAAATAATAACTTTACATGTGAATGTTGTGGCCATGATGTTTTACCAGTTTCTAATGGAAGCTACCGAAACCATTGTCCGAATTGTCTGTATTCGAAACATCTAGAGGTTTTACCAGGGGATCGAGTTGCGACATGTGGAGGTTTAATGGCACCTGTTGGATATCATTATTCTGGTAAGTAGGGATATCAGTTGCGTCATTGCTGCAACAGATGTGAAAAGGAACAGTGGAACAAGATAGCCGAAGATACACAACAAGCAGATAAATTTATTGAATTTATTGCGAGACATCAGTGAAATAGAAGGGGCTGTGACATAAGTCACGCCCTATTTTGTTTCACGCATATTGTGCGATAAATGCGTTCCAAAAGTCTGTTCACTATGTTTCACTACGCTTCGTTTCGTTATCCTAAACACTAAGCAAGTAAACCGGCAAGCCATCCTTTTTTGGGCTTTAGCCCTTAGAAATGAGGGACATCGAAGAGCGTTAAGGTATCGAAGTTTACGTAGTACTCGGAGCAAAACGACTTTTTTCACAGTCCCTTTTAGAATTGCACTTCACTAGAATTTCAATCACAGGAGTGCTAAACTAATAGAGGAGATAAAAAGTAATGATAGGACGAAAGGAGGGGGCGAATGACTCTAACGGAAATTATTCAACGGTTATTGCTAGCAGTAGTTGTTTCTGGCGCAATTGGCTTTGATCGTGAGTTTAAGAATCGTCCAGCTGGAATTCGTACACATATTTTAGTTTGTGTTGGAGCAACTGTTGTGGCATTGATGCAGGATCAGATTTCTATCGATGCGTTGCATATAGCGACCTCTCAGCCAGAATTAGCTGGTGTTGTTCGTTCAGATCAGGCACGTTTGATAGCGCAAGTTATTAGTGGGATTGGTTTTTTGGGAGCGGGTACTATCATAGTTACGAAGCGTTCGGTTATGGGCTTGACGACAGCGGCTTCTCTATGGACAGTTGCTTGTATAGGGATTGCCACTGGAATGGGGTATTACGAAATTGCTATTGCTGGTTTTGTGACGATTCAATTAACTTTAACCTTATTAAAAAAAGTAATCGTAGTTCCGTCAATGAAAAAATTAGAGGTCAAATATGTTCATCGTGTTGAGACTAAGGAGTTTATAACTGATTATTTTTTAGCTAATAAGGTAGAGGTTAGGGATGTTAACTTTGATGTTGAATTAGTAGATGATCGAAAGATATATACAAACCTATACACGATTGAATTACCACGTGGTAAAAATTTTGCTGACTTAATCGAGGATTTATCCATTCATGAAAATGTCATGAAAATTAGACTAGTGGATGTGTAAAGATAGCAAAGATGAAAGGAAGAATAGGATGAAAACATTAGTAAATTTTAGAGATGCAGGTGGCTACAAAACGTTAGAGGGCCATCAAGTTAAAACTGGAAAAATTTTTAGAAGTGGTGAAATTGTTGATTTATCAGCTGAGGATAGGGATAAATTTGTTGGTGAATTTGGGATTAAAACTATTTTTGATTTACGGGGTGCAAGTGAATTAGCAGATCGTCCAGATGACGTTTTTGCTGGAACAACCTATGTTAATTTGGATATCATGAAGGATTTAGATGGTCAATCTTCCAGTTTAGAGGATATGACTGCTGAGCCGACTTCTGCTGATACCCATATGAAATTTATTTATCGTGAAATGTTGCTATCACATTCTGGGCAAGCGGGCTATCGTCAGTTTTTAGAGCAAGTTGTTAAGGATGAAGATCCTTTTATTTTCCACTGTTTTGCTGGAAAAGATAGAACTGGTGTAGCAGCGGCATTAGTTTTAGGGTTGTTGGATGTCTCAAAGGAAGATATTTATGATGATTATTTAAAAACGAATAAAATGCGTAAAGCTGCCAATGATTTAATGATTGCTGGTATGCGAGAAAAAGGGATGAGTGAGGAACAATTAAAGGAAGTTGAAACCATGATGTATGTCAAGAAGGAGTATCTGGATGTTACCTTTGAGACAATGGATAAGGAGTTTGGTGGTTTGAGAGGCTTTGTTAAGGATGGCCTAGGTCTATCAGATGGTCTTGTGAAAGAGTTGAAAACAATATATACTGTATAATAACTAAAAAAGAGGGTGAGGCAAAAGAACTTTTACTTTTGTCTCACCCTCTAAAAATGATTAAGAATTGTTGATTCAAGACTATTGCTTGATCAGTTTACAAATTAATTGATAGAAAGTGTATAATCTATATGGAAGAAATAGTAATACTACATACAAATGATCTTCATTCACATTTTGAGAACTGGCCACAAATACGACGCTATTTGCTGAATCAGCAACACCTTTTAAAAGAGGAAGGGAAGTCCGTTATCACACTTGATTTAGGTGATTTTTCTGACCGAGTTCACCCATTAACCGAGGCCACCGATGGGCAAGCAAATACGATGCTGATGAATCAGGTGAATTATGATTGTGCCACGATTGGAAACAATGAAGGAATCGGTAATAGTCGCGAGCAACTGAATCGGCTTTATGACGACGCTAATTTTTCAGTTCTATTAGCGAATGTCAAAGATCAGCTAACAGGGGCTTTACCTACGTGGGCTCGTCCATACTCAGTACTGACCACTAACCAAGGAACACGAATCGGCTTTGTTGGATTAACAGCTCCTTTTCCGTTAACTTATAATCCAAATGGCTGGGATGTCTTTGAGACAGATCAAGTTTTGCCAGAATTATTAGCTGAAATGAGCCCTAAATGTGATCATATTATTTTGATGTCACATCTTGGGATTGAAGAAGAAACTCGAATTGCGCAGGAGTACCCAGAAATAGCAGTGGTTCTTGGCTCCCATACTCATCATCTTTTTGTGGATGGGATGATAGTAAATAACACGCTATTAGCTGCGGCTGGAAAATTCGGTCGCTACATTGGTAGAGTAACGCTAACCGTAAGCAACCAACAGATAGTGGCTAAAAAGGCTGAAGTACAGGTTGTGAGTGAGTTGCCAGCACTTGAAGAGGATCAGTCAGAAATCAATGGGTTTCTAAGTCTAGGTCATGACTTATTAGACAAGCAAGTTGTGGGATGCCTACCTGAAACTTTAAGTGCCAACCCTTTGGAAGAGCATCCGTTAATAGATAGCGCTTTGATGGCAGTTGCCTCCTACGCTCGGGTAGAAGCAGCTCTGCTGAATTCGGGGCTTTTTTTAGAACCCTTGCCTGCGGGTAAGCTATCTAAAGATGATTTACATCGTTGTTTACCACATCCAATGCACTTAGTAAAAGTGACTTTAACAGGGGAGTCTTTATTAGAGTTAGTCGTTGAATTAAGAAAAGAGCAAAAACAATTGCTTAATTTTCCAATTGTAGGCATGGGGTTTCGTGGAAAAATTTTCGGAGAGATTAGAGCACTAGGGTTTAATTGGCAACATGGGGCTGTAACTTGGCTGGGACAAAAAATTGAGCTGGATCGGCTATACACATTTGTGACGGTCGATCATCTGATATTTATTCCTTTTTTTCCAACACTAAGGGAGAAAGCAGAAATTGAGATGCTTTTTCCAGAATTTATTCGCCATGTTCTAGGTGACTATTTTTTAGAGCACTATCCTTGCGCTTAAAAAAAGGCTATAATAAAATGAGTAAATGAAAAAATAGGCGGTGACAATGTAATGGAAACAACAGACCAAGAACAGGTGATAGAGAAGACGATGACTGACGAGCTTGAATCAGTGTTGACGGATATCGCAAATGAGAGTCCAACAGAAAAAGAAAAGAAGCAACGAATTACCTTTTTAGATGATGAAATTGTGATGATTGATCAACGTCAATACCGCTTAGTCGAAAATTATCGTGAAGCGTTTGATCTTGAAAAAATAAATGAGCGTTACAGTGATGTACTTAATCGCTATGATTATATTGTAGGAGATATTGGATTTGAGCAATTACGTTTAAAAGGGTTTTTTTCTGAGACTCAGAAAAGAATGCCAGTGGAGCAGCGAATTGGCTCACTTCAAGACTATTTGTATGAGTATTGCAATTTTGGTTGTGCTTATTTTGTTTTAGAGCGAGAGGGCGCAGGGATACGAAAAGAGAAGGCACAAAATCGAAATAAACGAAATAATCGTAAAAATAATCAGAAGCCCAATCAAGTAAAACAGGCAGCTCATATTCAAGAAAAGCAAGGTAAGGCTCCTGAAAAAGCACAAGTTCGCCATAAAAAAGCACCAGTTATAAAGAATCGGCAGGATAAAGAGCAAGTTCAAGAAAAAGTAACCAAAGAGATTAAACAACCATCACAGAAATCGCAAGATAATAAGCGTGGGTTCACTATTCGTCAAAAAGGTGAATAGAGTTTAATAAATAACAGTTATTTATTGAGGAGAAAAAGATGACTTACCAAGGGTATTTAATTGATTTAGATGGCACAATCTATTTAGGTAAAGAGCCGATTCCTGCTGGAAAGCGTTTTGTTGAAAGATTACAGGCTGCTCACATTCCTTATTTGTTTGTGACGAATAATACGACCAAAAGTCCACAAGCTGTTCAAGAAAATCTGCTAAGTAATTTTTCGATTGAGGTTCCTATTGAAACAATTTATACCGCAAGCTTGGCGACGATTGATTATATGGATGAAAAGTCTCTTGGTAAAAAAGTATATGTGATCGGTGAAACGGGCTTAATTGACGCTATACAGGCGGCTGGTTATCAGCTTGAGGAGAAGCAACCAGATTATGTTGTGGTTGGTTTGGATAGCCAGGTAACGTATGAAAAGTTAACAATTGCAACGTTAGCCATCCAAAATGGTGCTCATTTTATCGGAACTAATCCTGATAAAAATATACCTACTGAGCGTGGGTTAGTACCTGGAGCAGGCTCATTGCTGGCCTTGTTAGAGACTGCCACTCGAGTTGAACCGGTGATTATTGGTAAACCCCAAGCTATTATTATGGAAAAAGCTTTAGAGCATCTTGGTTTGACAGCACAACAAGTTTTAATGGTTGGTGACAATTATGAGACTGATATTCAAGCGGGCTTACAAAATCGAATCGACACATTACTAGTTTTATCTGGATTTACGCAAGCTGCTGATGTGGAGAAATTGCCAAAAGCGCCTACATATGTTGTGGAGAGTTTGGATGAGTGGGGTGTTTAAATGAGCGGGCAAAAGTGGCGTCATCGTGCAGGATTGTTGTGTTTATTTTTAACGATAATTAGTTTGGTTATAACTATTACAATTAATGCCTATCCTTTGTATGTATGGGATGTCGAGCATTTGGCAATTTTAGAGTGGGTAGAAATCTCAAAACAAGCTTTACTTGCAAATTATCGTGATCTCATGTGGTATCTAAATAATCCCTTTATTACTGATTTGCACTTGCCTGATTTTCCAGTTTCCGCTTCAGGTGCGTTTCATTTTTACGAAGTTAAGAAGTTATTTTTGCTAAATTATGGTGTTTTGCTTGTGACTTTTATTCCAACTGTCTTGTATCTTAGACAACTAGTGAAACAAAAGCGTTTATGGCAGCTCATTCGGCCGTTTCAATATGGCGCATTAATTCCTCTTGTTTTTGGTTTTATTATGGCAATCGGTTTTGATGCTTTTTTTGAGGCCTTTCACGGTGTTTTTTTTAATAATGATGCGTGGATTTTTGATCCAGCAACTGATCCAGTTATTAATGTACTCCCTCAAGAGTTTTTCATGCACTGCTTTATTTTAGCCTCCATTTTATTAGAGCTAATGTTGCTCGCAGGTATTTATTTTGGCAAGCATGAAATGCGACAGAATGTACAAGCATATAAAAAATGATGAGGGTGGGACTTTTGTCTCACTCTCATCATTTTTTAGTTAGTCGGCTTGGGCATGGGCGATTCGGCTAGCGGCCGCTGCCGCAATAGCGCCTACGATATCATCTAAGAAAGTATGAACTTCCTTGCCATCGTAGGAATTTAACTTGGCCAGAATTCCTGGTTTTACTTTATCGATATAGCCATAATTAGTAAAGCCGATTGACCCATAAACATTAACAATCGAAAGAGCCATAATTTCATCAATCCCGTATAGACCTTCATCTTCTGTCAATATTTCTTGAAGAGGGCTAAGCAGTTCATTGTTTTCGGCTGAAATATCTAATTGAATTCCTGTGATTATAGTGTTTTGAACTTCTCTTTTAAGTAATACAGCCTCGACATTTTCTTCGCAACTTTCTAAAGTTAGTTGGGAAACATAATCTTTTTGAAGAAAATAAACAAGTTCTGCAATGTCGGCAATCGTAACGCCTCGTTGTATTAACAACTCTTTCGCTGTTTTTTCTAGAATGCTTTTATCTATTTTCATTTTGTTTCTCCATTCTTTTTAGTTTTTGAGTACACTTTATCTTACCCTGTTAGGCAAATAGAAAGCAAGCTTAGTTTAAACGAGTCAATTTTGTGTGTTCTTCATTTCACGCATGTTATGCGACAAACGTACTCCAAAGACTACTCACTTTCTAAGCAACTAAAGTTGCAAGTGTTAAGGTATCGAAGTTTCTGTAACGCTTGTAACAAAACGACTTTATGTCTCAGCCTCTTCTAATTTTCATATATTTACGTATGTGATAAGTGCTAAAAGACATTTGTTATAGTGCCATCTAATCAATGGTAGCGATGTTTTAGCTACTGCCCTTCAAATAAACTCGTGCTATGAGTTGGTTGAGTCCGAATATCTGGACGGATATAGTGAAGAGCATTATTCACAGCTGTCGGAGCTTCCCCAAACCCTGTTGCGATTAGTTTGACTTTTCCTTCATAGGTGCAAATATCTCCAGCGGCATAGATGCCAGGCATAGAAGTAGACATGTCGCTACCTACCAAAATGGAATGACGAGAAAAATCTAGCGACCAATTTTTGATTTCACCCAGAGAGGAACTGAAGCCGTAATTGACAATTAATTCATCAATAGGTAAAACTTCTTGAATACTGTCTTTTGGATTGCTCAATTTTATAGCTGATAACTGATTGTCTGTTGTCACAAGCTCATCTAGAACAAAGGGAGTTCTCACTTTTATTGATGAATCATTGAGAAGTGTCACACTGTGTTCGTGGGCTCTAAAGTCTGGACGACGGTGAACAAGTGTGACAGTTTTGGCAATAGGCTCAAGCATGAGGGACCAGTCGATTGCGGAATCCCCCCCACCACAGATCATGACATTCTTATCTCGAAATTTTTCTGTATCTGTGACATAGTAATGCAAGGAACTGCCTTCTAATTCTTCAGCTTTTTCAATCTGTAATTTTCGTGGCTGAAAAGCACCGTTACCGGCAGTAATAATAACACTGCGCGATAAGTGTTCGCCGGCAGTTGTCACGACTTTAATCAATTTATCTTCAACAGTAATCAAGTCGAGAACTTCTTCCTCTAAACAAATGGTTTGGTCGAAGCGCTCAATTTGTTGAATGAGATTATGGACCAACTCGCTAGCTTTGACGTTTGGAAAGCCAGCAATGTCATAAATTTTCTTTTCGGGATAAAGCATTGCAAGCTGACCGCCAAGTTGGGGTAGGCTTTCAATAATTTTAGTTTTTGCTTGTCGCATGCCGGCATAAAAAGCGGCGAATAGGCCTGCGGGACCGCCACCGACGATTGTTATATCAAAAATTTCTTGTGATGACATCTTATGACGCACCTCCGTTTTCTCTTTTGAATGGATTAACCCATTCTGAATTAGTATAGAATAATTATAGTAATAACGACACAAATTTGCATTTTTGATAGAAATAGATAGAAATAATTCGTATTTTTAGGTATCATTGAAAGGAATACAAATTAGGAGGAAGACAATCAATGACTTATCATCAATTAAATGTCCAAGACGCACCAGGTCCAATTGCAACAATTAAAACTAATAAAGGGAATATGACGTTTAAATTATTTCCGGAAGCAGCGCCTAAAACCGTTGAAAATTTTGTTGAATTAGCTAAAAAAGGGTATTATGATGGAATTATTTTTCATCGTGTTATTCCTGATTTTATGATTCAAGGTGGCGATCCTACGGGAACTGGTATGGGTGGCGAAAGTATTTATGGTGAGACTTTTGAAGATGAGTTTTCGAAAGAGCTATTTAACCTTCGTGGTGCTTTATCAATGGCAAATGCTGGACCTAATACAAACGGTAGTCAGTTCTTTATTGTTCAAAATCAAAATGTACCGGCTAATATGATTGGGCAATTAGAGGGAGCTGAATTTCCTGCTGAGATTATTGAAGCATATAAAAATGGGGGAACTCCTTGGTTAGACTTCCGTCACACTGTGTTTGGTCATGTTATGGAAGGCCTTGATGTGATGGATGATATCGCAGCTGTTCAACGGGGGCCTCAAGACAAACCTGTTTATGATATTGTGATTGAAACAATTGAAATTTCTGACTAATTATTAGGTGAAAGCTTTTCTATTTTTGTAAGGAGGTTTTTCAAAGTGTTATATGGAGCTATTGAGGCGGGAGGCACAAAGTTTGTGTGTGCCGTCAGTGACGAACATTTAGATATTAAAGAGCGTGTGAGCATCCCGACAACTGTACCAGAAGAAACAATGACTGCTGTTTTTGCTTTTTTTGATCAATTTGAAGTAGCGTCAATAGGTGTGGGATCATTTGGTCCGATTGATGTTAATCAAAAGTCTGAGACATATGGTTACATTACCAGTACCCCAAAATTAGCTTGGGCACACTATGATTTCTTAGGAGCCCTTAAAGCTCGTTATCAAATACCAGTTGCTTGGACAACAGATGTTAATGCGGCTGCTTATGGTGAATTAAAAAAGGGAGCAGCAGTTGGAAAAGACAGTTGTCTCTATATTACAGTTGGAACTGGAATTGGTGGCGGTGTTGTAATTGATGGTAAAATCATCAATGGTTATGGACATCCAGAAGTAGGACATATTTTGGTGAGAAAACACCCAGCTGACACTTATGAAGGTGCCTGTCCTTATCATGGCGACTGTTTAGAAGGCGTTGCTGCTGGACCGTCTCTAGAAAAACGTCATGGGATTAAAGGACATGAGCTAGGGACGGATCACCAAGCCTGGGAGATAGAAGCTTATTATTTAGCACAAGCAATCATGAGCTATACCTTGATTTTGTCACCTGAAATGGTGGTAATGGGTGGAGGCGTTATGAAGCAAACGCAGCTCTTCCCCCTAATAAGAGAATCCTTCGTTAAGCAAATGAACGGTTATGTGGCGACTCCGGCATTAGAAGAGTACATTTTTCCATGCGGATTAGGTGACAACGCAGGGATTACCGGTTGCTTATTATTAGCAATCGAAGAACTAAATTAAAAAAATACACCGACCCTCAAGAGTTAGAGTAAAATTCTAATGTTTGGAGGTCGGTGTTTTTACAGTTTGATATAGCTTGAGTTGAAATCAAGCTATATGCAGTAAAGTTATATTGAACAAGTGAGCTGTATTATCGCAAAGTTGCCAGTCGGCTCGAAAGAAATAATCTTTTCTTACTCTTTAATCTAGTAGAGTAATAACTAAATGATGTATATGAAAAATAAGCGTTTAATATTTTGAGGTTACTGCAGAATGGGCATCATTTTTTATGGAAAGAATTTATTAGCTTAATTGTGGATTGTTTCAATTCTGCTGTTTTTGACGTATAATAAAAGAGATTAGAGCTTGAGGCTATTTGATTAAACGTAAGAAAAGGGAGGTAATCTGATATGAGTTATACAATTGGCATGATAATAGAAGGAACAGTGACTGGCGTTCAACCTTATGGGGCATTTATCTCTTTAGATAATGAGGTCCAAGGATTGGTTCACATTTCAGAGGTGAAACATGGTTTTATCAAGAATATTTCAGATGTCCTAAGAGTGGGGGAAGCTGTTAAAGTCAAAATTATTGATATAGATGAGTATTCGCAAAAAATCAGTCTCTCAATGAGGGCGTTAGACTTGAAGGCACCGCTTCCTTTGTATAAACGAAAAAAATATTTCACTAATCGAAAAAAGAAAGTAGGCTTTGAAAGCTTGAATTTACAGATGCCGACGTGGATCGATGAGTCAATGAAAGAACTTACCGAAAAATAAAAATGATTTTTTTCTGAAAATGTGCTATTATTTGGGTAGAATAATGAAAATTCATTGCAAATTGAGGTGGAAGTTTTGAGTAACCAATTAGTTGCAGGTACTGTCATGCTTAATAGTGCCAACGGTGATAAGAGGTTTTTAGTGAAAAGAAACGAAGAAAATTTTGATTTTGTCACAACCACAATGAATGAAGACTTCACGAGTTTAGCTTGTATTTTGAAAGAGCTGAAATCGGAAGTAATGATGGATGTTAATTCGATTGATTTAGTTGAGTTAACTAATGTAAGTGTTAATGATCGAAAGATGCCTCTTTTTGTGTTTGAAATGGAGGAACAAAAGAACGAGAGTGTCCTAGCAGATAGTTATGCGTGGGAAACCCCGAAAACATTACGTAGTGTGTTAACCAAATTCCAGATATCTGGAGTTCCGATTTTTGAGTAAACGTGAGATGCTAACAGCAAAGTTGCTGTTAGTGTTTTTTTATTCTCAATTTATATCTAATCATTGGGAATAAAAAGTTGTTCCTATGATATTGAATGAAAGAGGCCATGAATTGATATGAGTAAGTTTAATTATTGCAAGAGCAAAATTAAGCGAACAATAATTTTATGGTTATAGTAATCATATCTCAAATACGAACGATTTAATGAATTTCTAAGTTAATCATCACATTTCAAAAAAAAAGTAAAAAAAGGCAATATAATGGTTGCAATTTCTTAAAAGAGTTGATATATTAATACATGTCGCTGAGACAAGGTAGCAATTATGAAAGAAATACATGAAACTATTATGAAAAAGTTATTGACAGGGTGATGCCTGATATGTTATTCTAATTGAGTTGCGCTAGATTGAAAGATCTATTAAAACTTTAAAAAATAATTTGAAAAAGTTGTTGACAATAACAACTAATCATGTTATTCTAATAAAGTTGCTAAGGCGACAAACACTTAACTGCGAAACAAGCAGTTAACCAACTTAGACCTTTGAAAACTGAACAAAGTAAGACGAACCAAATTGTGTAGTTGTTCTTCTTTAGTAGAAGAACACTAAAAGATTTTACAATTTTTTAAGAAAAATTGATAGTGAAGTTAATTCGCTAGCAACCAAAATGAGCTAAAGTTCTTCGGAACTTATCATAACTTTTATTGAGAGTTTGATCCTGGCTCAGGACGAACGCTGGCGGCGTGCCTAATACATGCAAGTCGAACGCTTCTTTTTCCACCGAGTGCTTGCACTCACCGGGAAAAGAAGAGTGGCGGACGGGTGAGTAACACGTGGGTAACCTGCCCATTAGAGGGGGATAACACTTGGAAACAGGTGCTAATACCGCATAATTGTTTGAGCCGCATGGCTCGGATATGAAAGACGCTTTCGGGTGTCGCTAATGGATGGACCCGCGCTGCATTAGTTAGTTGGTGAGGTAAAGGCTCACCAAGACCGTGATGCATAGCCGACCTGAGAGGGTGATCGGCCACACTGGGACTGAGACACGGCCCAGACTCCTACGGGAGGCAGCAGTAGGGGATCTTCGGCAATGGACGAAAGTCTGACCGAGCAACGCCGCGTGAGTGAAGAAGGTTTTCGGATCGTAAAACTCTGTTGTTAGAGAAGAACAAGTGGGAGAGTAACTGTTCCCACCTTGACGGTATCTAACCAGAAAGCCACGGCTAACTACGTGCCAGCAGCCGCGGTAATACGTAGGTGGCAAGCGTTGTCCGGATTTATTGGGCGTAAAGCGAGCGCAGGCGGTTCTTTAAGTCTGATGTGAAAGCCCCCGGCTCAACCGGGGAGGGTCATTGGAAACTGGGGAACTTGAGTGCAGAAGAGGAGAGTGGAATTCCATGTGTAGCGGTGAAATGCGTAGATATATGGAGGAACACCAGTGGCGAAGGCGACTCTCTGGTCTGTAACTGACGCTGAGGCTCGAAAGCGTGGGGAGCAAACAGGATTAGATACCCTGGTAGTCCACGCCGTAAACGATGAGTGCTAAGTGTTGGAGGGTTTCCGCCCTTCAGTGCTGCAGTTAACGCATTAAGCACTCCGCCTGGGGAGTACGACCGCAAGGTTGAAACTCAAAGGAATTGACGGGGGCCCGCACAAGCGGTGGAGCATGTGGTTTAATTCGAAGCAACGCGAAGAACCTTACCAGGTCTTGACATCCCTTGACCACTTGAGAGATCAAGCTTTCCCTTCGGGGACAAGGTGACAGGTGGTGCATGGTTGTCGTCAGCTCGTGTCGTGAGATGTTGGGTTAAGTCCCGCAACGAGCGCAACCCCTATTGTTAGTTGCCATCATTCAGTTGGGCACTCTAGCGAGACTGCCGGTGACAAACCGGAGGAAGGTGGGGATGACGTCAAATCATCATGCCCCTTATGACCTGGGCTACACACGTGCTACAATGGACGGTACAATGAGTTGCGAAGTCGCGAGGCCAAGCTAATCTCTTAAAGCCGTTCTCAGTTCGGATTGTAGGCTGCAACTCGCCTACATGAAGCCGGAATCGCTAGTAATCGTGGATCAGAACGCCACGGTGAATACGTTCCCGGGCCTTGTACACACCGCCCGTCACACCACGAAAGTTTGTAGCACCCGAAATCGGTGAGGTAACCCTTGTGGAGCCAGCCGCCTAAGGTGAGATAGATGATTGGGGTGAAGTCGTAACAAGGTAGCCGTATCGGAAGGTGCGGCTGGATCACCTCCTTTCTAAGGAATATTACGGAAACTACACAATTCGTTCTTACTTTGCTCAGTTTTGAGAGGTCTAACTCTTAAACACAACATCGGGGCCTTAGCTCAGCTGGGAGAGCGCCTGCTTTGCACGCAGGAGGTCAGCGGTTCGATCCCGCTAGGCTCCATTGACAACGTAGGTTGTCATTTTAATTTGTTCATTGAAAACTGGATAGTTGAAGTAAAAATAATCAAAACAAACCGAGAACACCGCGTTGATTGACAGTGTTGTGAGCAATCACACACTGAGCAAGAGTTTTTAAACAAAGTTCAAACGCTGTTTAAAGGATTGGTGGAGGTAGCTATCGCTAGTTACTAGAAACCAAAAATCTAACATTAGTGTTAGTAAAATAGGTTAAGTTAATAAGGGCGCACGGTGGATGCCTTGGCACTAGAAGACGATGAAGGACGGGACTAACTCCGATATGCTTTGGGGAGCTGTAAGTAAGCTATGATCCAGAGATTTCCGAATGGGGAAACCCGGCAGCTTTGATAGGCTGTCATCATATACTGAATACATAGGTATATGAGGTGAGACGCAGAGAACTGAAACATCTAAGTACCTGCAGGAAGAGAAAGAAAATTCGATTCCCTGAGTAGCGGCGAGCGAAACGGGAAGAGCCCAAACCAAAGAGCTTGCTCTTTGGGGTTGTAGGACTCAGTTGTGGTAGCTGTAATTGTTAGTCGAATCGACCTGGAAAGGTCAGCCGTAGTGGGTAAAAGCCCCGTAGGCGAAAATGATTGCACACCTATGAGTATCCTGAGTACGGCGGAACACGAGAAATTCCGTCGGAATCCGCGGGGACCATCCCGTAAGGCTAAATACTCTCTAGTGACCGATAGTGAACCAGTACCGTGAGGGAAAGGTGAAAAGCACCCCGGAAGGGGAGTGAAATAGATCCTGAAACCGTGTGCCTACAACAAGTCAAAGCCCGTTAATGGGTGATGGCGTGCCTTTTGTAGAATGAACCGGCGAGTTACGATAGCGTGCGAGGTTAAGCTGAATAGGCGGAGCCGTAGCGAAAGCGAGTCTGAATAGGGCGCTTGAGTACGTTGTCGTAGACCCGAAACCATGTGATCTACCCATGGCCAGGTTGAAGGTGTGGTAAAACGCACTGGAGGACCGAACCCACGTACGTTGAAAAGTGCGGGGATGAGCTGTGGGTAGCGGAGAAATTCCAAACGAACTTGGAGATAGCTGGTTCTCTCCGAAATAGCTTTAGGGCTAGCCTCGGATGAAGAATGATGGAGGTAGAGCCACTGTTTGGACTAGGGGCCCATCTCGGGTTACCGAATTCAGATAAACTCCGAATGCCATTCATTTATATCCGGGAGTCAGACTGCGAGTGATAAGATCCGTAGTCGAAAGGGAAACAGCCCAGACCACCAGCTAAGGTCCCAAAATATATGTTAAGTGGAAAAGGATGTGGGGTTGCACAGACAACTAGGATGTTGGCTTAGAAGCAGCCACCATTTAAAGAGTGCGTAATAGCTCACTAGTCGAGTGACCCTGCGCCGAAAATGTACCGGGGCTAAACATATTACCGAAGCTGTGGAGTGCACCTATGGTGCATTGGTAGGAGAGCGTTCTAAGGGCGTTGAAGGTAGATCGTGAGGACTACTGGAGCGCTTAGAAGTGAGAATGCCGGTATGAGTAGCGAAAGACGGGTGAGAATCCCGTCCACCGTATGACTAAGGTTTCCTGGGGAAGGCTCGTCCTCCCAGGGTTAGTCGGGACCTAAGCCGAGGCCGAAAGGCGTAGGCGATGGACAACAGGTTGATATTCCTGTACTAGTTATAATTGTTTGACCAATGGAGGGACGCAGGAGGTTAGGAAATCCACACGACTGGAAGTGTGTGGCCAAGCAGTGAGTCTGTCTGTGAGTAAAATGCTTACGGACATTAAGGACAAGCTGTGATGGGGAGGGAAATTAAAGTACCGAAGTTTCTGACATCACACTGCCAAGAAAAGCTTCTAGGGAGATTGTAACTACCCGTACCGCAAACCGACACAGGTAGTCGAGGAGAGTATCCTAAGGTGAGCGAGCGAACTCTCGTTAAGGAACTCGGCAAAATGACCCCGTAACTTCGGGAGAAGGGGTGCTGACCGCAAGGTCAGCCGCAGTGAATAGGCCCAAGCGACTGTTTATCAAAAACACAGGTCTCTGCAAAATCGAAAGATGACGTATAGGGGCTGACGCCTGCCCGGTGCTGGAAGGTTAAGAGGATGGGTTAGCTTACGCGAAGCTCAAAATTGAAGCCCCAGTAAACGGCGGCCGTAACTATAACGGTCCTAAGGTAGCGAAATTCCTTGTCGGGTAAGTTCCGACCCGCACGAAAGGCGTAACGATTTGGGCACTGTCTCAACGAGAGACTCGGTGAAATTTTAGTACCTGTGAAGATGCAGGTTACCCGCGACAGGACGGAAAGACCCCATGGAGCTTTACTGTAATTTGATATTGAATGTTTGTGACACATGTACAGGATAGGTAGGAGCCGTAGAGGCCGGTACGCTAGTATCGGTGGAGGCGCTGGTGGGATACTACCCTTGTGTTATGACCATTCTAACCCGCACCGCTGATCGCGGTGGGAGACAGTGTCAGATGGGCAGTTTGACTGGGGCGGTCGCCTCCTAAAGAGTAACGGAGGCGCTCAAAGGTTCCCTCAGAATGGTTGGAAATCATTCGCAGAGTGCAAAGGCATAAGGGAGCTTGACTGCGAGACCTACAAGTCGAGCAGGGTCGAAAGACGGACTTAGTGATCCGGTGGTTCCGCATGGAAGGGCCATCGCTCAACGGATAAAAGCTACCCTGGGGATAACAGGCTTATCTCCCCCAAGAGTCCACATCGACGGGGAGGTTTGGCACCTCGATGTCGGCTCGTCGCATCCTGGGGCTGTAGTCGGTCCCAAGGGTTGGGCTGTTCGCCCATTAAAGCGGCACGCGAGCTGGGTTCAGAACGTCGTGAGACAGTTCGGTCCCTATCCGTCGCGGGCGCAGGAAATTTGAGAGGAGCTGTCCTTAGTACGAGAGGACCGGGATGGACACACCGCTGGTGTACCAGTTGTTCTGCCAAGAGCATCGCTGGGTAGCTACGTGTGGACGGGATAAACGCTGAAAGCATCTAAGCGTGAAGCCCCCCTCAAGATGAGATTTCCCATTTCTTCGGAAAGTAAGACCCCTGAGAGACGATCAGGTAGATAGGCTAGAAGTGGAAGTACAGTGATGTATGGAGCGGACTAGTACTAATCGGTCGAGGACTTAACCAAGATTTGAACGTAGGATTCAAGGCAAGTTTTGATGAGAATATTTCAACATCCAGTTTTGAGTGAATGAAAGTTTACTTAGCCATTACTCTTGCAATTTAATTGTTTAGAAGTAAGGGGCATCGAAGAATTGAATAGCAATACATCACATAAGTGTGGTGGCGATAGCAAGAAGGATACACCTGTTCCCATGCCGAACACAGTAGTTAAGCTTCTTAGCGCCGATGGTAGTTGGGGGATTCCCCCTGTGAGAGTAGGACGTTGCCACGCTTA
>NZ_JCAQHY010000114.1:0-19460 GCF_059621045.1 Vagococcus sp. WN80Y | reverse complement strand
GGGGTTCCACCTGTGTTTGTCAGCGCATTAGACAGCTCACTCATCACGCGATAGCGGATATTCGTATACTTGGTTGTGAGTGACGTATTTTGAATGGAAAACGACACTAAATAACTGACTTGATCAAAGGACCGAACAATATCGTTGGTTTCAGATGAATCATGGCCAGCAAGATTATCCGCATCAAAACTTGATGTCCCCGTTTTAATGGGGATTCGAACATCCTTGATGACGATCGGTGACTCCCCTGCTTTGGTCTCCTTTGTTTGTTTGCTTGAAGAAGAGGCTTCCCCAACGTATTGTGGCTTTTTCAAAGAATCTTCCGCTGTATAGGCCTCTGCCTCCAGCTCTTTCAGTGTTTTTTTAGTTGGCACCGTCTCAACCGCTAATAGTTGATCGTAGCTATCAGGGAGTTCAGCCTCTTCTTCTCGTAGAGGCTGAACTTCTGCTTCTACCAAGGATGCTTCGCTCTTGTCTGTCTGCTTTTCAAATGTAAAAAGCCCTCCCACTACCTTGTCACTAACGGGATCGATCAACTCAATCTTGCTTTTAACTGGTGTCAAACGTTTGATCACAAACTGAAGGGGCTGATTTTTAAGTAGCCGAAGATAACTACCTGTCGATTTTCCATTTTTATCGACAACATGAACCGCCTCTTCTTCCATCTGTGAGGTATCTTCTGAGTTAAGCTTCTTAATTTGTTCCATCACATCAAAAACTGCCGTCGTCACCTCTGGCAAACGATCCATTTCTCCATTACTGTCTAAGGCTAGCACCTGATAATCTTGACTAACAGGAAGTAACAGCCAACTACTTTCATTGGCTGTTACTTCCACTTGAACTTCCTCTGCTTCTAACGAAGGAGGAGCTGTGACAAGCTCCCCATTAACCTTTACCGTAAGCTTTGGCAATTGAATTTCTGTCGCCTTAAGTGACTCCTTCTGTAAGTCCCAAAAGAGACCTCCCACTAAAAGACAGATTCCGAAAAGAACGGCGACCAGTTGCTGCTTTTTTTTCTGGTTGTGCATACGTCTTCCCTTCCTTTCTTGCTGACTTTAAGCGTGACGACGTTTTTTATCAATAGAAATGGCCACTGTTCCAACTGTAATTGCGCCTAATGCCAAGACCACTAAGATAGTCGTACCTGTGCCCCCTGTAAATGGTAAATCTGTTTTCGCTTTATTTTCAATATCAACTACTAAATTCTCATGTGTGTCTAGTTTAACCGTGACTTTCACAGGCGTCTTCAACAGCTCATAGCCATCTGGCGATTTTGTTTCCACTACCCAATAATCTTTTGAAATAGCTGTTTTTTCCCAGGTTGCTTCACTTGGAATACTTGGATCTTGTTGCCCATTGCCATTAGAATCGGTAAACCAATCCAATCTCAAGCCATTAAATTCTGCTTTACCAGTTGCGTCACTTGTTGATTTTAAGAAAGTGACACCTGCTGGTAATGCGGGATCTGCTGTTCCATCGTCTTTTAAGGCATAGCTTTTACCATCAGAGGCTAAAAACTTCTTCGCTTTAGCGTCACTTTCTGACTCTGCAAGATAGAATTCTGCGCCAGCTAGCTTTGTTGTCCCATCTTCTGCGACTTTATTTAAGTCAAATCCACCATCATAAAATTCGGGCTTATCACTTGGTGTATCCATTGGTTTTTGACCTGGGATTAAATACCCCACTCTATATTCATTATCAATCGTGCCATTAAAATCTTTTTCAACACTCACTTTATAACTTACTCTAATATGAGTATTTTTGTCTTCCGTTATTTTCTTCATCCCGGCTTGTGTCAAATCTACTACGACTTTTTTTGCTTCACCTGCGGTTGTATTTTTAACAGGATTTGGCGCAACAATCTCGGTGCCGTTTAATGATACTTTATACTCAGCACCATTGGTTAAAGGGGTCCAAGTAGCCCCATCTGTTGTAACTTCCACTACCACATCATCCAATAACAGTTGTGTATTCAGATCATCTGTGATCGTAAAGTAGTCAGCATATGAGTCATACGGTTTCTCTGGTGAAGCTGTCACAGGTAAATCTGGTAACGGATTACCATCTTTATCATGGCGATTGGTAATTGTCATATCTTTCGTGATCTTGTTGTATAACCCTTCTGGTAGTTTTGTTGTGGCTTCCCACTGGAAAGAGTTTCCTGCTTGAATCGAGAAACCTTTGCCACCTTCAATCGTTTTATCTAATGAAACATCTGTGACAATGTTTTTTGGATAGACATTGACATCATAAATTAACTTCCCTGTATCGTTACGACTTGTTTGCGGCACCCAGGCAAAGAATGGCGCCATTGGGGACGCGACCGTTAATCCCGTTTCACCTGTTTCTGGATCAGTATAGGTATAATTACCGGCTGCATCAGGCACTTCTCGAACAAGATAAATCCCGTCAGCTAATTTTTTATCTGTCAGTCCCTCACTAAGATCAAACACAAGCTTTCCATCTTTGTCAGTCATTCCTGTTTTTGCAGTAAATGACGTATCTATCGTGTAATCTGTATCTTTAACTTGTTTGGTTGGATCTGTTAGAGAAGCACCGGCAATCGGCTTAACCCTAATTACTTCAAATTTAACATCTTGCATGACTTTTTTACCGGTTAAATCGGGTGCTGTTTCACCGTCGCCTCGTTCACCTAATTCAGCTGTATTATTGATTTCATACTTCCATAATGTCAAGGTACGATTAGATGTGTTATCTGAAACAGGATTCCCACTAATCACTTTTGCAGAATCAGCTGCATGAGCCACTGAAACATCTAGAATAAGTGTCCCTCCAATACTTGCTAAAAAGGTAGTTGACACCACTAAACAACTCACTACTTTACTTTTATACGATTTCATTCCTTTTTTCCCTCTTTCATCCTAAATTTACTTGTTTTACCCTGTCACTACGTTCCCCAGCCCCACCGCCTTTCAGTTAGATTGACGACTACCTGCTAGTCTCGGTTACTTTTTTTAACATATTTATGAACAGTTCCTAAGGATACTTCACAGATTTCCGCAATTTCTCTCATCGTCTTTCCTTGTTGTTCAAAGAGAAAGACAATCTGATCAATGGTTCGGTTATCTACTTTCGGGCGGCCTGTTATACGGCCTTGTTGCTTGGCCAGTTCTATGCTAGTTCGAATCAAGTAACTCCGATGCCGTTCTTCCATTTCCAACACCTTTAAGACATCTGTATAGAAATTAGTAGAGACCTCTGTATCCAATTTATCTTGTAGACTAATCAATCGAATATTGTCCTCACTTAATACGTTGAGCAGCTCTCTAAAGCCCTTAGAATTCTTAGCAAATGCCCGTAAATCATAAACTAATAATTGATCATCCTTTACAAGCTTTCCCAATAATCGATCTAGCTCGCAATTAATCGTTACATCTGTTTCTTCAATAAAAACTTCTTGGCATTTATACGCTCGTAACATGTCTAATTGTTCCACCGTTGAGACCGGATATTCTTTTCTAATATACGCATATAGTGACATCGATTTAACACATCCTTTCCTTTCTCACACCGCTCATTAAGCTTGATCTAACGCGATTTAGAGTGTGTCAAAAACTATAGTTAGTTGTTCACGCAAGAAAAACACAAAAAAGCTCTTTTTCCAAAAAACAGAATCCCGTTAAATTGGGATTTGTTATGAAAAAGAACATTAGAAAACGCCAGTTATTTAAATGTGTAAAAAACTATAGTTTATTATAGACCTATAGGACTTGTCAAGATTTTTTTCAATCTTTTTTTGAACACTAGCTTCTCTTAACAACGAAACCATAAAAATAGAGACAGAGCTCATTCCCCTCTCTCTTCACTATGTGTTACTCTTTATTTGTTCTTTTACTGAACTCATCACATTACTTAACAAAAAAGGAGAGATTTAACATGGCAACTATCGGTTACATGCGTGTCAGTACTCATCATCAAAAATTTGATTCTCAAGAACGGGCTCTTAAAGCTTACGGCGTAGATCATCTTTACAAAGAATTTGAAAGTGGTCGCAAACCTGTACGAACAGAGCTGAATAAAGCCCTCGCTTCTCTTAAGCCCGGCGACACCTTTGTCATTTTTAAATTAGACCGCCTTGCTAGAGGGACTAATCAATTATTGCAGCTACTTGAAAGTTTTGAAGAACGACAAATTAATTTTGTCAGCATTCAAAATAACATCGATACCTCAACACCAATGGGGCGCTTTTTCTTCACTATAATGAGTGCCTTTGCAGAAATGGAGGCTGAATTGATCCGTGAGCGAGTGATGGCAGGACTAGAGGCAGCAAAAGAAAATGGCGCGGTATTAGGCAGACCCAGTCGAACTAAAGAAGTCGATCAAGCTCTAAAACTTTACCAAGAGACGGATTTGTCTGTTGGCGAAATTGCGAAGCGCTGTCAGATATCCGCCCCGACTATTTATCACAATCTCAGAAAAAGAGACCTTCCTTGTCGCACTGCTTTAAAATAATTTTTGAATTATCAAATTAAGCTAAACAATTGTTCATCAGCTTCTGAAATTACTTATATTTTCCAGGTCGTGCCCTTTTATTGCTCGTCTGGTTTTAATGATTTCTTTATCCTTTGACATCACAAATATATACAAACCCCTGTCCACCTATTGCAGACAGGGGACGATTGAAACAATCTTTTAATTCCTGCAAGCTCCCACTTAATTTGTAACACCAGTGATACTCCCCCACTAGCACTTTCTCAATCATCCTTGGCTCGTCCCAAATTCGGATCACCTCTTCAGCCATCATTCTTGAAACCCCATCGTTCTTATTACCTTAGATAATTACAATTTCGGTACTATTCAAGCTATTTTTGATACCATTCAGGGCTTTTTTTATATCATTCAACAAATTAACCTCCATTTTTTCTCTTTCTGGTATAGTTAACCTATCAATTAATGGGAGGTTTCATTTATGGCAAAAAAAGAAAAACGATTTGTAACTAAAGTTCAAAATGATTTTTATCAAATTGTTATTGATACAAAAACAGGCGTTCAATATCTCGCCTCACCAAGTACTGGTATGACCCCACTACTTGACTCTAATGGCAAATTACTACTAGCAGATAAGGAATAATGCTTTAGCTCACTTCTTAAAGTTGTGAGCTTTTTATTTCCCGTGATAATAAAAACTTAGCTTCTTTCTTCACTTTACTAATCGCCTATGATAAGGTAAAACCATCAATCAATTACGGAGGCTTTTATGGAAAACATCAGAAACACCATCCTCGATAATATTTGTTATACTGAATTAGTTTATGGTCGAATCAACAAAAAATTAGGAATCCAGTTATCTAATAATGATATTGAGTCTTTGGTTACGAAATTAATATCTCGCCCTGACAATCAAATCAATAAAGTTGGTAAGAACTTCTACATCAAGGACTTGAATGAAAAAATTAGCCTTACTGTAAATTCTTATACTTTTAGGGTTATCACTGCCGATAAATTGAGATAATCAACATGACGATAGATTCTATTCAACTTTTAATTATAACTAGTTCGTTGATCGCTTTTATTTCCTCACTCTTTTTTATTCGACGTGGCTTAAAAATGAAACGAAGACGCCTTTTTTGTGAGCCATTATTTCTCTAATTCTTGCTACAATATTAGCTTTTTTTATCTATTTCGCAATCATCATAATTGATTATATGTAGGTCATGAATAAAAATAGTTAATGATTATCATAAAAAATAATCAGTTGACTCCCTGTCTATTTATGATATATTTAATGAGTCGAAGCCAGCTGTCCGTTGGTCCTTAAATGGGAAGTCGGAAAAGGCGAAGTCTTGACCTGAGCCGTTTTACGGCTCTTTTTTATTATTATTATTTCTGGTAATCATTACGTATTTATTTGGGAGGTTATCTAATATGTCTTGGGTTCATGATAATGAAATAACTAAATACGAAATTAACATTCAAGAAAAGACCATAACTTTATACACAACATGGACAGGCCAAGATAATCAAAATGAGCTGACCTTAATCCATTTTGATTCAGTAGAGGCTCATCATTTCATCCATACTAATTTTATTCAAAACGTCATTTTTGATATTGATGAAATTCCGTCTGACTTAGCATGGAAGTATAACAAATCCTTATTCGCTGAACAATGGGGATATGGGTGGCCATTTTTTTTAGATAAGAACCCTAATGAATTCCCCGATGAAGCTGAACTGGCATTTATTAACTATTTAGAAAAAAATAAGTTGAAGTTCTATGAAATCAGCTCTTCTTACGGCTTATCAGGCTGGATAATATCTAAAAGTATTAAACTAACAGTTAACGGTAACATCATCGAGTCTTAAAAGATACTTCTATTTTTTTAAGAAATCATCAATTCTATAAACATCCCTTTATTGCAAAATCGTAAGACCATGTTAGTTATTTCGATGTTGAACTGCTCTAATTATTGGTATAGTTTAAAGACCAGATTTATGGTCTTTTTTTATTTCTACTAATC
Source organism: Vagococcus sp. WN80Y (assembly GCF_059621045.1). Taxonomy (NCBI): domain Bacteria; kingdom Bacillati; phylum Bacillota; class Bacilli; order Lactobacillales; family Enterococcaceae; genus Vagococcus; species Vagococcus sp. WN80Y. The sequence goes on along the minus strand of NZ_JCAQHY010000114.1, from coordinate 12,981 downwards.
CTGCCATGTCTAAACTTATGAGGGTCATATTCCTAGAGTATAAACAGCTACTATCAAGAAATTTGGAACAACTAGGCTATTTATGGTATAATAAAATCACCAAAAGAGGACATGCGCAAACATGTCCCCTAAAAATAGAGCCGTTTAAGATGGTAGCAAGATTTAAAACAGAAAAAATATCCGCTAAACTGGCTAAAGTTTAATGAGCGATTATTTTTTTCGTCGTTTTTAGCAATTTTACAATCAAGCTAACTAATGCAATGGTAAACATACCAAAGCCTAAAATAACTTGAATTGTCTCAAATGCAGACAAAAAGGCATTTCCTTTCGTAAGATTTCAGCACTTACACCCATAAGCACCACCACCTCTCAAAGATAGCCACCGTCACTCACTTCTCTACATTATTATATCATGTATAAATTGAATATTTCGTAACAATTCATCAAACAGTTTATGATATACTTATCTCATAAAATTAAGACGGGCGTGACTCTATGAAAACAATCTGGATCGCAATAGCATGTGTATTATGTGCATATGCTGCATATCAAAAGAAGAAAAAATAACTATTTGTGCAATGAGAAATCATTGCTTTTTATTTTTCCCAAAATTAATCACTTACTTCGAATAAATCTATTTGAGTAGACGGCTCAACGTTATACCCAAGTATCTCTATTCGAAAAAAGGTTATTTATTCAGTCAATTACCGTTTTAATGACTATCTGATTGTTTTTAGCTATCGCAATCCCAATCATAGTAAGTTGATTACGGCGGAAAAATCGCCTTTTTTATTCTTTCTGGTTAATAAACAATTATGACCGTTTAAGCGTAAATTTTAACCATTTAAGCAGTATCCCCCATTTCCAGACCACTCCTTGATAAACTTATCTCATAAAACTGAGAGGAGCTATAGCATGGAAAAAGAAGTCTTCCGCACAGCAACATATATGGACTTGCCCTTAAAAGTCTCAAATGCTGATACAAAATTTCAATTTAAAAAGCAATTAGCTGAGGTTTTCGCCACTGTCGATTACGACACTGGTAAAGTTGAGTTTTTCATTTCTAAAGAGGATACAGAGAAACTTAAAGAATTACGATCAAAATAATAAGTACCTCCTCCATAGATTATTCCTTGGAGGCTTTTATTTTTTAGTAATAACTTTTTTTATATCACAAGCTACACAAAGGACTCCTATTATTATGAAAAAGCCTTCAAACCGTCAACTTCAACAATTAAACATCATTGGAAAACTACTTTCTTATTCACTTTTTACTTTTATCGTGCTCTACTCCCTTTCACCCGAGAGAGTTGCAACTTCAACATTTTTGTCCTTCTTTTTTTTATGATAATTCTACCAAGTTTAATTGGTCTGATTTATATTTTAGTCAATCAGAATGACACCTAATAATTGACAAATCCACTATTAGCCTACAGCCTTTTTATCTCCCTCCCACTAATCTTTATAGTTAATGGATATCCGTGAAATTCCAAGGATTGTGATATAATTATCATAACTGATAAAGGAGGTACTAAAAATGACTTACACTAATCTCGCAATTCTATTGTCGGCAATTTGTTCTCTGGTATTTACCTTTTTTCTAAATAAACTCTATAAAAATAGAACTACGAACAGCATCCCCCCACTTGGTATCATATTCACATTGATCTTAATCTTTTTTATAGGTTTAACTCTCTCAGGAATTTCTGAAAAAATATTTCCTTTCTGGTAAGTCGCTTTCTTTATAGCGGCTTTTTATTATTTTCTCCTTAATTCCATTTCTCAACTAGTCTTCTTTCAGCTATTGTAAGCCGATCGACACTATCCGTTTGTTGCAATTATACGAATACTAGTTACTACCAACCTCGAGCTTTTCAAAGTCTCACTGACTTTAATAGCTTTATTGATTACTTGTAAACACCTTTCAATAAGCTAGTAACTATGCTATATTCACATAAAGAACAATAATTAGGAGAGTGACTATTATGCCAGTTGTGATGTTAATTACATTTAAGTTGAAAAAAAGTGCTTCTGTTTCAGAATTTTTAGCCGCTTCAGAAAAGTTAAACGATGGATATATGTCTAAGCTGCCTGGTTTTATTTCATGGAAACAAATTGTCGATGAAAACACCTGGGCTGATCTAATCGAATGGGAAACTATGGAGGATGCTGAAGCTATGTTAAATTCCAAATCTCCCAATCCACTAGCAGAAAAGTTTTATTCTTATCTCAATTTAGTCGGCTGTAATGTTCAACTTTTCACAGTTAAAAAAAGTTATTATGCTAAAGACTAATAGCCCCCTTTCAACCTATCTAATATGCTATATGCACTAATTTTAATTAGGAGGTTTATATGGAAATTATCTTCATAAGACATGCTGAACCTGATACTACCGTTCACGATGATCAACTACGGCCACTAACCGCTAAAGGGGTATCCGACAGCCAAACGTTAATTAATTATTTTCAAGGAATTAACATTGATAAAGTTCTTAGCAGCCCCTATAAAAGAGCCGTTGACACCGTAACCACTATTGCAAAAAAATCAGACTTAACAATAGAAACGATAGATGACTTGCGGGAGCGTACGGTTTCTAAAGGATGGATTGATAATTTTGCTGAATTCTCTAAGAACCAGTGGAATGATTTCAATTTTAAGCTTGATAATGGAGAATCATTGTCAGAAGTTCAAGATCGAAATATTCCAGTAATTTTAGAGCTTATAACCAAATATCCCACAGATACAATTGTTATTGGGACACATGGGACTGCTCTGTCAACCATTATTAATTACTTCGACAAAGCGTACTCCTTGGCTGATTTTAACAAAATAAAAGGTGTGATGCCTTGGATTGCTCACTTCACCTTTTCGGGAACTAAATTAGATTCGATAACCTCCCATGATATTTATGGTAGTAGAAAAGATTTGTATAATAAAGCTTTTTAACGTTGACTAACCACTCCTCATTCTTTTCTCATTCATTTATTTATGCTACAATTTGACTCATAATCATTTTGAAAGGAGCTTACTTTGAAAAAAACAAACTTTTTAGTCGTATTTTGGCTACTAGTAGCACTCATCTCATTCGTTACATTCTTATTTAGTTTTAATTCCATTTTTGATAGTCTTTCATATCTGTTAATTCCAAGCAAAGAATCTTATAGGGAACGCGATGATCTTCTAAGAGAATTAATTGCTTCTGTCCCGATGTTACTATTTACGATAATCTCGTTCTCTGTTTCATTGAGACAAGGTTTGAACACCTATAAAGCTAATTAAAGGTTTCCTTACACGGGAGATCTTTTTTGTGTGTAATTAAAGTAAGAACATAGTATTCACAAATTGACAGACATTTATTGATAGATTTTATCCCCCTTGATATAATCACCTTAAAGGAGCTGATTATATTGTCAAAATATGCAGATGTCGATCAGTATTTTACAGAACAATTAATTAATGAAGAAAAACTTCTAAAGAAATTGTTATCTAACAATTCAAAGTATGGACTACCCCCTCACGATGTCTCTCCATCACAAGGCAAATTCTTATCTTTGTTAACTAAAATCGCAAAAGCTGAACGAATATTAGAAATCGGGACACTCGGCGGCTATAGTACTCTGTGGTTTGCTGATGCTTTGCCCGATCACGGAAAAATTATCACATTAGAATACTCCTCTCATCATGCCAAAGTTGCAACTGAAAATTTCACTCAAAGCCCCTACCTTCACAAAATTGAATTAATTGAGGGCCCCGCTTCAGATAGTTTAAAAGACTTAATTAATAAAAATAGTGACCCATTTGACCTCATTTTTATTGATGCTGACAAGGAAAATAATCCTAATTATTTAGAACTTAGTTTGAAACTTGCAAAAATTGGAACGATTATTATCGGTGACAATATCGTTCGCAATGGTGATGTTTTAGATAAAAATAGTGATGATAATCGAGTTATTGGCGTTCGATCCTTTTTAAAAGCTTTAGCAGATTCTCCTCATCTTGATTCAACGGCCTTAGAAACTGTGGGAATCAAAGGATATGACGGTTTTAGCTTAAGTCTCGTCACTTCAACACCAGATTAAAACAAAATTAATTTTTGTCCTCCGACTTTTATTAAAAGAAGAAAGCTTTTTATTGTTCAATCATTTCTTATTATCGTTAAGATTGAGAACCTCTAAAACTAATTAAATTTTTCACAAATATGACAACATTGTAAGGATAAATATCTTTTTCAGTTCTGTATAATTAATGTACAATAATTAGGAGGTTGACCTTATGTATGAATACAGAAGTGAAATTTTAGAAACATCCACAAAATGGATTAAAGACAGTGCAAATGAAAGGAATTTAGAGGAACTCGATGACTTGATTAATTCAAGAGCACAGCAAGGCTGGGAACTAGTCACACACGCATATATGCCCAATGTTATAGCAACACGTAGCGCATTTCTAATCACTTTTAGAAAATCGATATAAGAATTACTGCTCATAGTCTTTCATGATATGAACTTTTAATTACCATAACGATTAACAAGTTTTTTGGTTGTTTTTTGGCCTTGGCTTGTCATCAGCGCTTTGCTGATCCCTTTATATGTTGAGTTTACGTGGAGACACAAAATTATTGTAGACTGAATGAAGGACTGATGAAACATGATTATTTGGATAAATGGCGCTTTTGGCGCTGGCAAAACAACTATCTCAACACTTCTTAATGCACGTATGTCGGGTTCTTATTTGTACGACCCTGAAAATTTAGGTTTTTTTCTGAGAGATAATTTACCTATGTCTGTTCAAAAAAATGATTTCCAAGATTTTGTAGAATGGCGGGAATTAAATGTTTACATGCTAAAGAAATTAAATAATGAAGTTGATGGAGACATCATCGTGCCAATGACACTCTATAAACCAGAAATTTTTGACGAAATCATAGGTGAACTAAGACGATTAAAAATTCCTGTATGCCATATTCAATTAGAAGTTAGCAAAGAGACGATAATCAGTCGATTACAGGAGAGAACTCCAGATACAATAGAATGGGCAGTTGGGAAAGTTGATGCTATCTTAGACTATTTTAAGCAACTGCCACAATCAGAAAAAATTCTTAACGAGAACATTTCACCAGATAAACTTGTAGATAACATTATTGAAAAACGACTCAATTGTCCTCTATAATTAACTTCTATCCACAAAAAATTAGAAAAGAGGTCAATTATGATTGTATTAAATGTATTTTTAAAAGTTAATGAAAAAAGCATACCGGATTATTTAACACTCACTGAGGAGTTAGTTTTAAACTCTAATAATGAAGTTGGATGTAGCTACTATGCTCATTACAAAGAACTTGGATCGGATACTAACTTCATTATTGTTGAAAACTGGGACTCTCAAGATGCTCTTGATGCTCATAACCAAAGCGAGCATTTTAAGAAATTTGTAGATAATATCAACCGTTTCTTATCTGAAGAACTTGTGATTAACACCAGCAACAATTAATAGCTAGCCTTTCTAGAATGGTATAATAATTATTAGGAGGTAATTTTTTGAGAGACTTACTTACAACTACCATAAAACAAGGTAAAGAGATTAAATTATTTTTTATCGACGGTACAGAACTTGATCATATAACTGCAACAGGTGACTATAAAATTTTCGGAAATGAACACATCATTTCTGTCACTTGTCGCGATAATCCGTCTGAAAATTTCATTATTAACCTTTCCCTTGTTAAGTATTTTACTGCTTCATAATTCATTGCTTACTCTTTCTTGAGTGAGCTTTTTATTTTACCTCTTGCTAACCTTCTAACTTACTAGAAATTTAATTATGATATAATTAACTTACCGTTTTTATACCTACGTTATTCATTAAACGAATCACTCTCATCACTCTTGAAATTGATTCGCATATTAAAAGGAGTCCGATTAAGTTATGAGAGTTAAAGACCTATTAATTTTATTGTTATCTGTGAGTATCAACGCGTCAATGATTATTGTTTCCCTATTATTGTTCTTTAATGGCGGGTTTCCTTTCTTAGTATATGCAGTAATTCACCTGCTTGTGATGGTACTATATTATGTCGCTACCTTTCGATCGATCAAATTACTCAGAATTATTTCAATCATAATGATGTTACCTCTATCACTAATTCTCCCTCTTTTTGCCGGGATGGTCATGTCATTATCAACGCCTTCACATGGACATTCATCTATGTATTGGTTTTTTTATGCCTGGTCTTTCGCGGTTTTCAATCCTATGTTGGCTGTTCTTTTCAATCCTATAAAAATCAAAAAAGTGGGAGTTAATGATGAAAACTAAAATCGTTTATATGTTAGTTGTATTGGTGATATTCTTAAGTTCTTGTTCTCACGCCTCAAGAAATGAATTACCTCCTGAAAGCTCCGATAAACAGTCGGTCTCTGCCGTGTACGATTATTCCAAACTAGTAGGGGAATGGGAATCCGTAGAAGAAGAGGAAACCTATTATCTATCTATTAAGCACGTTTCAGAAAATACCTTAGGTTACAGCGACGCTCCACACACGTCTAAAGATAGAGCCTATCAAACCTTATCGATTGAACCCTCCACTATAGAGGCAATCACTGCTTTATCAGATGATCAAACATGTCGGTATTCTTTTATATTCTCTGACGACAACACCCTAACGGCAAACTTTGGGGTGAATGGTGACTACTACTCAGAAAAGGGAGAAGAAATTCCAGCCGGCCTATCAAAGCCTATCAAATACCACCGTATTATTGATTAAATTCGTTAAAAAGGAGAGGACTCACGTTCTATACATACTATTTGTTTGCTGCGTTGTAGTTAACTTTTATATTATTTTCAAGGTAAATGTCAAAATTAAAAACATTTTTTCACCCATAATCATAATGGTCCCTATCATTATATTAGTTGGATATATAATCAATTATCTGCACATTCCTTGGACCGATTCGATGAAAGATATCGGGAAATCGCTTATTTTGAGCTCTGGTGTATTTACTGTTGGCTGTTTCGCCAAAGCCTACGTTTCCTTGTCTTTAGATAAAGTCATTAATTTTCACAAAATTCACAAAACACATAATACGGAAAACATCCACCGCTTTCCTATTAGCTTTTTTATCCGTCATAGAGAGAAAATAATTTTTACGTATCATTCGATTTTTTGGTTAGGCAGTTTTATCATGTTCTACGGGGTCTTCTTTGGTTAAAGTGCTAATCTCAGCCGTTGATTCATTAGAAAAATTTGAAACATATCACGCTTCTACAAGAAAAAGTCGCAACATATGATAAATTGATAAAGATTAGTTTAATACAAAACTAATTTAAAACGCATCATTATTGGAAGGTTTCATATGTGGTTTAAACATAAATGGACTAGGCTTTGTTTTTACATGTTAGTATAATTTATTTTTTCTTATTATGCTATAGCTGGATAGACAGTTAATTAAAACCATATTAATAACCATTTTTTCACTGCGTTTCCACTTATTTTTGACAAAATTTTTAACCAATTTGGAAAAGACTAAATTTCCGATAACTGTTCCATTAACTTGCATAACGAATCGATGTCAAATTTAGCTGACAATCTACAAACTGTATATCAGGAAATAACTAATAATGATAACTATCATATTCTTGTTGATTTAAAGGATAACACCATTATTTCTTCATGTACTCTACTTGTTGTACCAAACCTAACACATCAGCAAAAACCATGTGCGATTATCAAACATGTTATTACTGACCCATCCTTTCGCGGACAAGGTCATGCCACACAAGTATTAAACTTTGCGAAAAAACTGGCTCAGGATAATGATGATTGCTATAAATTAATGTTAATGACTAACTCAAAAAAGAGGCTACTTTGAGTTTTTATGAGAACGCTGGATATACCAGAAATGACAAGACCGCATTTATTCAGTGGCTCGATTAAGTGATGTTCTCATGCTGATACTATTTTTAATTTGTAGTCACTATTACCCTAGATACTATTCACAATTTCGGTAACGTTCAAGGTATTTTCGGTACCATTCAAGCTATTTTTGATACTGCTCAAGCCGTTTTAGATACCTTTCAAGCCATTTTCGATACTCTTCAACAAATTAGCCTCCATTTTTTTCTTTTTCTGGTATAGTAAATTTATAAATTAATAAAGGAGGTATTAATATTGAAAAATATGAATTCAGATCAACTTTTAACCTTTTCTAGTCTTGGTTTTTTAATTGCTTCTATTATTCTTTTTCTAAGCAAGAGTAATGGTCTAGCTACAATGTTCTTACTTTTAAGTGTTTCTTTTGGGGTTATTTCTTTTAACAACAAGAAGAAAAATCATAAAATACAATAGCCACCTTTTCTGGTTGCTATTGTCTGTATTGTAAGTACAAATATCTTTTTAACGTTGCATAATTTATAACCAATAATTAGGAGGTGATTACTTGGGAACTTCTTTGCTCGCAGCAGTAGCCGCAGTGGCTATACTATCAGGCGTCTATCTATCAAATAAACGAAAGAAAAAATAATTTTTTTATTTTCGTAAAGAATCATTCTCCTTCTTCTAACCTTACCGTTTAAGCGTATTTTTCAACCATTCAGGAGTTACAATCACTTTTTCCTTTTTTAATGGTAGTATAAAAGAAAATACGGGAGGTGATAAACATGAAATTCAAAAAAGTAATCGTATTTAGCCTAAAAGATTTTAATGACAATAAACCTAGTGATGGTCACTATCCACAAGAAGGTCAAGTAATTAATGTTTTTTATAACATTAACAAATTATATGAACGTGTAGCAGTTGGATTCGAATAACCCATATAGTATTTTCCACTTCTTCATAAAGAGGTGGTTTTTATTTTTCTAGGTACTAATAATTCTTTGATGATACACTATTGTTAGAAAGCGAGGTAGTCAATTATGCAAAAATATCAATACGAATTTGTTAGTGTCAATGAATTAGGTCTCGGCGGAATTAAGGATCACAGAGAAATCATCGAAAACTATTCAAAAAAAGGATATCGTTTTGTCGCTGTCATACCCGCTAAACTTGGTACATAAGACCAGATTTATGGTCTTTTTTTATTTCTACTTAATCCAGCCATGTCTAAACTCATAAAAGTTATGCTCCAATTAGATAGTAAATGGATCACCTTTAGAACGTTCCATACTTTAGACGTCTTTTTCACTTTTTTTATTTTAGTTATAAAATAATTAGATTTGTTTATTAAAGTAAAAGAAGAAAAAGGAGGAAATTTTTTATGACAAAAAAACTATCAGTCTCAGGAACCACATTAAAATCAATCATGATGCTATTCATGCTAATCAATCACTTAGGTTGGACGTTCTTCGATCTAAAAACTATGATGAATCCCTTATCGAGCAATCTGATCGCAGATTTCTGCTTATTTATTGGCAAACCTGTGCTACCTATCTTCGCTTTTTTTATCGCAGAAGGGTATCGTCACACCCATGACCGAAAGAAATATTTGAAGCGAATAGGGTTATTAGGTTTAGTAAGTATCATCCCTTTTGAGTTATTATTCTTGCCAATTATTGGCGTTTTGCCTCAAACAACCATTTTCAGTTTATTCTTTGGTTTGTGTGCCCTATATTTTTCAGATAAGGTAGAGAATAAATTGGGGAAAATGTTAATCTTAGTATTATTTTATTTCCTTTCAGTTCCTTTTGATGGCGGAATTGACGGTGTTGTCCTAGCAATCTATGCCTTCCATCATATTAAAAATCAAAAACTTAGAATTACAATTGGCGTTATATTGACCAATATATTTTCAATTATTCTATTACCTTTTCAATTTGATAGTGCCTTACTAGTTGATTTATTAGCTGTTTGCTTTGCTATTCCCCTATTATATTTATATAACGGAGAACGAGGCAAAGATAAAAAATCAATGTTTTATATATTCTATCCGGCTCATCTGACAGTGCTAGGGCTCATTCATCTATTTATGTAGCAACACCAAACTATTTTTATAAATAAAGCTAGTAGAAATGAAAAACGTGTCCAGTTTGTAACGACAGACTGGACACGTCTTTTGTTATAAATATGGTAGTTCTAATGTTAACTCTTCTAACTTTAAATCTGATATCTCTATTAAAGTCATCGCTTCATGACCAATAACTTTTACCACAGGTTTCTTTCCAGAATATAGTGATAAATCTTCTGGAAAATTTGGACCTTGCCAGTCAGAGATTTTTCTTGTGTGCGGCAATAAAATACCTAAACTAAATATATTAAAATCAAACGTGTAAATATCCGCAGCCTCTTCACCGATTTCACTTGACGTCCATTTTCTACTTTTATGATGGCTCTTAAAAAATGAGGAACACTTCTCTAATAATTGGTAAGCACTAGTATCATATCGACAATTTTCTAATTCTTCATGAAAATTTATATCATGTCTAATGACACATTCAAACGAATCGCATTCAGTTAAGAAAAAAGACAAAAGCCTTTTGTAGCAATCATTCTTTATATCTGAGTATGACATAAATTCATTCATCATTTTCTCCTATTACTTCGTTATTATTTAGCATAACCCAAAAATGGATATCAGAGTCAAAACACAAATAATAAACAAAATAAACGATAAAACACTCTATTACATTATAATCCGAATGAACGGGTTACCTCACTCATTATTCTGACCTTTTAGAAGCTAAGTTACCACAAAATGAAACGCTAATTTCTAACAAATCCCCAAAGTATAGGAATGTTAGAAATCAGAGTAAGTAAAATCGCTATATTATGAGCCAGATAGCTCCAAAAATGGCCTGATACCAAATAGACAGCCTCAAATAAGTATGATATAACTAATGAATAGCCTCTCTCGTTAGGAATAAACAGACTTGATCATTAATAACAACCATTTCATTCGAAGGAATTCATATGTCCGGATTTCACGGACATCCCTAATATAACAAAAAAAAAATTCTAACTATCATAAAAAAATAAGTCTGTATCAGCACTTTAAGGAATTTAACATCACAAACGCATACATGCTAACGTCCGCCTTTTACGGACACGATTCAATCGAAAAACCATGTTAACATAACATCAAGTCTTCATACCTATAGAGTATCCCTTAACTACTTATAACCGTGACATAGGAAACGTTTCTTTTCCCTCAAAAGCTTGATATAATAGGTGTGAAAATACCTTTAGTTTGGAGGAGAAAAGTATGAATCAAGAATTAACTATTATACTCATTTTTTTCTTTCTATTTTTGATAGCTCTGGCTTTTTACATTAGATCAACTGGTGGGCTGTTTTGGGCCCGCGTACCATGGAAATCTTCTGACTATGAGCCTACTGAACGAAATAAAATAGAGCGTCAAGTGGGACTAACCTTTTCAAGAGTGTCCTATAGATTGTCAGCCATCACTCTGCCAATTTTACTTATCATCTACGATTCACTCATCACTAAACTTATTGGACTGTTAGTAATAATTGGGGTAGCTATCTTCACTTATAAAAAATAATTAATTTCGACACTATCTCCAGATAGTGTTTTTATTTTCCGTGGTAATAATAATTTCCATGTTTGCAATTGCATTTGCTAATCACTTTGTTTATACTTACTTAACAACTATCATACGGAGGTTTTATAATGAAAAAGTCAGTTGAAAAATTTTGGGGTAAATCTTTTTCTAACACATTCTCCTTTGAAAATAAGAAATGGGTCAATTACTTAATATTTGCAGCAGCATGGTTTTTATTTTGGTATTTTCTTGTTTCAGATAGAAATCTAACGAGTTCACTCTTTTGGACATTTATCGTTTCATTTTTACCTGAAACCCTAACCTTCATTTATTCAAAGATAAAATCCTTAATACGTTCTGAATGATTAATCTTAGTTAAAAGCGGATTGAGGTATGCAAGAAGAAATTTTTTATATCCCTATTGTAATACTTTTTGGCCTACTAGGTGCTGGAGCAAATCATACCACTATTTTGGGCAAAAGGAGGTTTAGACGAATAACCAAACGGAGGTGTAATCATGATTTTTATCCTATTTCTTTTGATAGCCATTTTAGTCATGTTTATGATTTTTAGAGTAAAACGAGACAAGAAATTCTCTTCTGTCACAATTTGGACTGTTGTAGCTATTGCGGTTAGCCTAATTATGATGTACTGGCTTTTGCTATTTCATAAATAATGATAAGCAAAATACAGCTCCCCCAATGCTGCGATTATTCTAGAAATTGAAGTTTTGCCCTTTTTAGCAATCATTTACTTGATAATAAACGTATGTTATTATTTTTTCAGGAGGTGATTCTATGGACAATAAAGGTAATGTATTATTTAAATCAAAAACTGATAGTTTAAAAAATGGCATTGTTTTTCTATTACTTGGTATTTTAATGATAGTTGGGTCTAATTTTATTTACGCAAAAATCGTACTCGTAATCTTTGGCTTAATTTTTGTACTAATTGGCTTATTTTTCCTTATTTTCAAAAGAGCTGACAACATTATTATTTATGAAAATGCCATTGTTCTTTCTTTAAAAAAGAACCAAGTAATTGATAAAAATGACATCAAATCAATATCGTATAAAAAAGTTAAACCTAAAGGCACTCCTGTTCCATCCTATTACGCAGTGCTGTTATTAAATAATGGTTCGGAACAACTTATCAATATTGCGTTTAATTCCGTTATTAATAAAGAGTTTGAAAAAGTAATTAAATCCTATTTAGATTAAAGCCGTTTAATCGTTTTTTGATTCATACTAATAATTATTAGCCTTTCTGAGGAATCTTAATTAGCTTGCTAACTGATAAATTACTTGGCTCAATATTAATGAGCTCACCACTCGTGTGCTTGCACACAAATGCGTGACTGCCTAGAGGAAATTCTAGGCCTTTTTTGTATTGCCATTTCTAACTATTACTCGTTTTTTATGGTATTATTAATTCACTATCTTAAACTGAATGGAGATTTTATGAGCCTAGACAATTTAGTATCAACTCAAA
>NZ_JCAQHY010000113.1:0-19372 GCF_059621045.1 Vagococcus sp. WN80Y | reverse complement strand
TAAATAAGCGATCAAACAAGACTAATTCTCCCAATAATCTAAAAAACAGAAGACTGAAAATCATTTTTACGATTTTCGGTCTTCTATTTTATTTATCCTGAGACTTATGTCCCAAGCTCAACTTTTTCAATTTGCAAAAACTAGTGAGCCATTTGCTCTTGCGCAATCTCTTTACCAGTCATATCAGCAGGATAATAAGTTGGCCAGTTGTTCAGCTCCTTAACCAATTCCTCTTGACTTTGATTGCCAAAGTACAAATGAAAATGGGCCGCTTTTGTTGGCTCAATACCATGATCACTAAACTGAACCGTTTTAAAAGCACCACTACTTATATCAACCGCTTCAAAACAGTAACGAACTCCGCGATTCCCCTTTTCATAATTTAATACCTTATAACCAACATATGTATACTCTGATGACATCACTTCACCTTTAGTAGTAACAAAAGTGATACTGGAATCTGTTATCTTGATTTCATCAATGTCAGTCTTATAACCCGCTTCATAATAAGTCCGATACTCCTCCGCCGACTTATCTTTGTTCAGTTTTTCTTTATAAACAAAGACTTGATCAAGTGTATGGTCCACTAGATAAGGGTAAATAGACTGCCAATCACCAGCCCAATCAGATAGTCTACGATCCTTGATTTGTTTGTCATCAAAATAGCCATTTTGACTTGTTTTTTCACTTTCTTTAGTGATTGTATCTAGTTTCGTTGACTTACCAGAATTAGTCGATTTACTTAAAGAAGCCAAATTTTCTTCCATCACAGAAAGATAGGTTTCTCCCTCATCTAGCTTTTTCTGGCTCAGTCCTTCAAGTGGATTTAGCACCAATAAGTCAACCTTAGCTTCATCTGCTAAGGTTTTAGCAATAGTATCTGTCGCATTTTCTTCAAAATAAATATAATCGATGGTGTTTTCCTTCACGTAATCTTTTAGATCAGCTAATCTTGACGCAGACGGTTCCTCACTTGGCGATAAGCCGGCAATTGGAACTTGAGTCAGCCCATACTCTAATGCTAAATAACCAAAAGCCGAATGTTGAGTGACGAAGCTCTTTTGACTAGCCTTCTCAAAGGTTCGTTGGTATGACTCATCTAACTCTTTTAGTTTCTTCAAATACGCAGCTGCATTCTTACTGAAAATCGCTTTTTTATCAGGGTATGCAGCCGATAGTTGATCACGAATTTCTTCCACCTCTTTAATTGCCAAGCTAGGCGCTAACCATACATGAGGATCTAGCTCATGATGATGTTCCTCCCCATCAGACTCATGAGTATAATCATGGCCTTCTTCCTCTGTACCAGGGAGAAGTACTATATTCTCAGTCGCCTTAATAACCGTCACATCCCCTTCAGCTAAAACATCTTGAACAGATGGTACCCAAACTTCCATATTTTCGTTATTATACACAAAAACATCACTCTTTTGAACCTTCTTCAACTCCTTGGCCGATGGCTCATAATCATGAACCTCTGTTCCAGCCGGAATCATTAGTGTGACCTCTCCTTCATCTCCCACGATATTCTTCGTAAAATCGTACATAGGATAAAAAGTAGCAACAACTTGAATCTTGTCCTTTTCCATTTTGCTCTCTGCTTTTTCAGCAACTGAGCAGCCTCCTAATAATCCCACTGCCAATAAAGAGACTCCCCATTTAAGAATAGCCGTCATTTTATCTTCACTCCCCTTTTTTCATTCTCTGACTCACTCTAAATCCAGTTGTTAAATCGTAACAATTGCGATTTGAAACTAAAAAAGAATATCATAGCTTTTTACATTAGTCAAACGACTCTTGAACATATGTAAAATTGACTACTTATCACAAAAAAACATCAAGCAAGTTATTCCCTGCTTGATGTCTCACACAATTCAGTTATTTCAATAATCGCCATAATGTACTTCGACTAATGTCTAATTGTTCTGCTGCCTTTGTTCGATTATTGTTATTCAATGACACCACTTTTTCCACCAGTTGCTTTTCAATTTCCTTTAACGTGTTATTTTGTAAAAAAGATTCCGAAATAAAGGAATGATTCCCAATCGATTGGTCAATTCTTCCTTCATTAGCAAGCACTTCTTTCGTCTGTTTCTCACCAATAAATGAGGTTTTAGTCACTGCCATCAACTGTTTGATTACTCTTTTCAACTGTTGAATATTTCCAGGCCAAGGATAGCTCTGTAGTAGCTGCATTGCTATTGGTTCTACTCCTAAGATATGCTTATTCAACTCTTGGTTCACCTCATAAATATAGAGACTAATCAGCGAGCCAATGTCATTTTTTCTCATATTTAGTGGTTTTAATTCCATTGCAAAATGATCAAGCTCCTCACGTAAAGCAACTAACTGATTGACATTAGCTGATTGCGTCGAAACAGTAAAAACCATTAACCAATGATTATGTCTAAAATGGTAATGGGCTAGATAATCACAAAGCTTTGTGCGTTTTGCTTTCGATAATTTTTCACAGCCACTTAAAATGAATGTGGCACTCATATCATAAAAAATCGAATCCACCGAATCAAATAATCGATCCCAGTCATCTTCTGTGTGTGATTTGGAGAAATCAATTAGCCAATTATTTTTATTACCTATCTTTTTGGCAAGAACCTCTGCCGTTTTTCGTTTGCCAGTCCCCTTCTCTCCATATATCAAGACTGGACTACTAGATTTTGCAGCTAACGGTAACGCTCTTTGATCATTGCCAATAAAAATTGAACTATTGTTAGATTCAACATCTGTTACTTTATTGGTCAGATCCAGCATACTAATAAATTGAGTTTCCACATAACTGTCACTGACATCCTTGATCATCATATAGATCTTATCTTGATTCAGGCTAGTCTGAAATAAATACGTTTTATTATATTGCCGAATATAATGACTCATTTTCACATCCTTTTTAGTGAGTATCTCCTTAAGAACTTGAGTCACTGCTGTCTGAAGACCTTTCGGAACAACTCCACCCCCATCATAGATTCGTTTTCCTTGTTTATCAAAAATAAACGAAACATATTTCAACTCTTTCTTTATTTCCTTTTCATATTTATTCTCTCTGGTCCCTTGATTTTCCCTTCCGCCAAGAAAAATCGCTTTTTCGATGGTTTCTCGAATGCTTTCTTCGCCCGATTCAATTAGAATCGTATTAATATCAAATTCCCTTGCAACGGTTGACGTGATTTGATCCCCAATGATTAACGTACAGCCTTTATTTTTCAGCTTTTGAATAATCTCTGGCAATTCACTACTATCAGTTATAGTGATTATATCCATTTCTTTTTCCAAGATTTCAGATAAAATAAAAACCTGCTTCGTAATATTAGAGAAACCGATAAAAGCATGCTTACTATTATACATCTCAACTAGTTTTATCACTCGTAGTAAATCCAACATAGATAAATCAATTTCAATAACAGGTATCGGACTTTTTGACGCAAGGTATTTCGCCGTACCTCCTCGAGAAATAATCATATCAAATTGCCCCTGATGACGATGGGCGATTTCTACTCCTTTTTCTAAATCCCCTACATAACTCTCAAAATAAATTTCTGGAAACTCTTTCACCACTTCGTCCATTTTTCCCTTTAAGCTCTCAAAAGGCGCAATTCCAAGGATTCTGACTTGATTCAACATCATCACTCCGCTTCATTTTAAAACGTTTTTCTGTAATTATATTATAACTAATCTATCGATTTTTGCAAACGTTTCATTATAGAACAATAATACTCAATTTGACGATTGTTATACAGATGAAATCGTTTTACACTGTAGACATACAAATTCTAGATGCGTATAAACAAATTTTTTGACACTATCATGATAGCTAACAGATCAAATTAGGAGGAATTATCAATGAAATTATTAACTGCTGTAAAAAAAGTTCCAGGAGGGATGATGGTTGTCCCCCTTTTACTAGGTGCACTAACGAACACCTTCTTTCCACAATTCTTCGAACTTGGCGGCTTTACTGAGGCTTTATTCAAAACAGGTGCAACCGCTTTATTAGGGGCTTTTCTATTTTGTAGTGGTGCTCAAATTAATGTCAAACAGGCTGGAACCTCTGTCTACAAAGGCGTTGCATTACTTATTACTAAGGTATTAATTGGGGCATTATTGGGTATTTTAGTTAACCATTTCTTCGGTCTAAAAGGTGTTCTCGGTATCTCTCCACTTGCGATTGTCGCATCATTAACAAATAAAAATGGTGGCCTATATGCTGCATTAGCCGGTGAATACGGTGATTCAACAGATGTTGGCGCTACATCCATTATTGCATTGAGTGACGGCCCCTTCTTTACGATGATTGCCTTTGGTGCAACAGGACTAGCTCAAATCCCAATGACTGCCCTTTTGGCAGCGGTTATGCCGATTCTTATCGGATTCATTTTAGGGAATTTAGACCAAGATGTACGCGAATTTTTAGCACCTGGTACTTCGCTTTTGATTCCCTTCTTCGCCTTTCCTTTAGGCGCTGGCCTTAATTTCGGCCAATTAGTTTCTGCTGGGGCATCTGGTATAATATTAGGAGTTGCTTGTACCTTGATTACTGGTTTAGCCGGTTACTTCCTATATAAAGTCTTGCGATTCAAATTCCCTGCTGTTGGTGCGGCGATTGGTGCAACCGCTGGAAATGCCATTGGAACGCCTGCCGCTGTCGCTTTAATTGACCCGAGCTTTTCTGAGGTCGCTTCACAAGCAACTGCTCAAGTCGCAGCAGCTATTATTGTTACCGCTATTCTTTGCCCGATGCTCGTTAGCTTCTTAGATCGAGTTGAAAAAAATAAAGCCGGAAAGGAACGTGTCACACATGACTAATCGCTATTTAGTAATTGCCGATGATTTAACTGGCTCAAACGATACTGGTGTTCAAATGACAAAACGTGGCATCAAAACTGAAGTAACATTATTCCCAAGTACAACAACGTCACAGGACTCAGTTGTTTTGGACACAGAATCCAGAACCATTCCACCAGAAGAAGCTTATGCCAAAGTTAAACACATGACAGCAGACAGTCTCGTTCACAATCAATTCGATTTAATCTATAAAAAAATTGATTCAACTCTCCGTGGTAATATTGTCGAGGAAATAAAAGCCGTCTGTGATGTTTATCAGCCCGAACGGATTATCTTTGCACCCGCTTTTCCAAAAATTAAACGGACGACAAGCCAAGGAATTCACCTGCTGGATCAAGTCCGTTTAATGGAGACCGAGCTTGCAAAAGACCCGCTAAATCCGATTTGGACTGACAATATTATTGACTTACTTGAAAAAGGCTTCTCCGAAAAAATCGTCCATTATTCTACGGATCAATTAACACCTGAACTGTCCTTGGTGAATGATGCCTTTATCCATACCTTTGACATCACAGAGGATAGTCATTTAGACACATTAACGACTCTCTTACTGGATTCAACCGTAAAAACACTTTACGTTGGCTCAGCTGGTTTAGCCGAATCGCTCTTTGAAAAACGTCACCCCTCTCGTCCGACATTATCAGTCGTTGGCAGTATCAGTGAAGTCAGCCTTAAACAGATGACCTATGCTGAAAACCAAGGCGTAGAAGTCGTTAAGATTGAACTCAACGATTTGATCAGCGATCAGACTATTGAGAAATATCAAGCAATCGTCCTACAAAAAATTCGAAATAATCAAGATGTCATTCTAACTGTAACAAGAAGCAAGGCTGACTATCAAAAAACGATTGAACTGTTTCAATCTCTCGATCAGCATGATAAAAAAGAAATTAGTCTCCTAATTAAACAACTTTTAGCTCAGATTACAGTCGCGGTTTTAAAAGAGGAAGTTCTGTCTGGTTTATTCTTAACAGGCGGTGATACTGCCATAGAAGTCATTCAACAACTTGAAGGAACTGGCTGCTTAATTGAATCAGAATTTAGTCCGGGAATCGTTCAATCTCTATTAGTAGGTGGCGCTTATGATGGGCTACCACTCGTAACCAAGGCAGGCGCTTTTGGTAACGATGCTGATTTATATGCAAGTATTCAACAAATAAAAAAATAAAAGGAGCCTTACTATGCAATATATTGGAATCACAATGGGAGATCCATCTGGAGTCGGCCCTGAAATCGCTCTAAAAGCTGTCGTTAAGGATGATAACTATTTAAATTCATGTATTATTTTTGGAAGTACGCAGATTATTGAGCATTATAAAAAAATTCTCGCTATCACATTGCCAATCAATTCGATTAATCGCCTACAGGATGTCAAAAAAGATCACATCAATGTATTTAATGTGTTAGATATTAATTTTACTGATGTCCCCGTCGGGCAAGTTAATGCAACCTCAGGAGATGCGGCTTACCAGTATCTAGAAACGGCCATTAATTTATCCTTGAAAAAAGAGATTGGCCCTGTCGTTACTGCGCCACTAAATAAAGAAGCACTCCATCTAGGAGGCCATCACTATGATGGACACACGGAGATTTTTGCTCACTTAACCCATACAAAAAAATATACAATGATGCTCTGGAGTGATAAATTCTCTGTCGTTCATGTTTCCACCCACGTGCCACTTAGAAAGGCTTGCGATCTTGTCAAAACAGAGCGAGTGAAAGAATGTATTGACTTAGCGTACCATGCAATGACACAGCTCGGAATCAAAGAACCTCAAATAGCTGTGGCCGGACTCAACCCCCATAGTGGCGAAGCTGGGCTTTTTGGCAATGAAGATGAGGACGAAATCAAGCCCGCAGTAATAGAAAAACAAACAGAAGGAATTCTCGTTGATGGTCCTATACCGCCTGATACGGTCTTCCTAAAAGCTGTTAATAAACAATATGATAGTGTTGTCGCCATGTATCACGATCAAGGGCACATTCCAATGAAATTACTCGCTTTTGATGAAGGTGTCAACGTAACTCTGGGACTACCAATTATTCGAACATCGGTGGATCACGGAACTGCTTTCGATATTGCGGGCAAAGGAATCGCAAATGATACGTCTATGTTAGCTGCGATTGATTTAGCCGTGAGATTCGGACAAAATTAAAAAAAGTGAGGATAAACGTATCAATTACGTTTGTCCTCACTTCTTTTAATTAGCTTTTACTCAGACTACTCGACATCTAATTTCCCATTAAAGTCCATGTACTTTATGATCGGTGTCACGTAGGCTACCTGTCCATCTAATAAATAGACATTTGGCTTTTCTTTTTCATCATAAATTAGCGCTACTACTTCTCGGTTCATTCCCGCTACTAATTTAATATCCGTCGCCTGAAACATAAAGGCTTTTGCCTGACTCTCAGTTAATTTATTCGCTTTGAACTCTTCTTTTATTCGATCGACTTCGCTACCTTCAAGATCTAGTCGTTGAACGATTTCATTAACATTTGTCACAATGCTTGACGGTTCTCCCAACACAACAATGGCATCCTTCTTACTGTAGTGCTTAAAATCTGGCACATAAGCACCAAAGGATTCTCCGTCTGAAAAATAACCAACTTCTTCTTGATCATCAGTGTCAAGAAAGACTGTCGTTGAAATTTCAGTCGGTTTCTTATCTTGGGATTCCTTGGTGGTAGACTCAATTGGCGACTCTGTTGTTGAACTAGAAGTCTCTTTTTTAATTCGGCTACTTCCCCGTTTTTTTCTTCTTGATTCTCTATTTTTTGAGGATTGAACAGTCTTTTCCTGACTAGAGCTACTAGTCTTTACTGTTTCTTCAACTGCAACCTCATCCTCACCTTTATTACCACAGCCTCCGAGCATAACCAACACTAAACTTAACAATAAATACTTTTTCATCTTACTCCCCTTTACCTAGTTATAAGCATCATTATAATAACTAGTCGTTTTTCAAACATTATCAATCAATTAAACTGATAATGTTATATAAACCACGCTATTAAATATATCATCTTTTCATTATCACTTCAAACTTATCTCAAGATTGTGATTGTCTAACAAAAAAGGGCTGTGACATAAGTCACGCCCCAGTAAAACAAAGTATTACTCATTATGTTCTAAAATAACTCGATCGTTTAGCGGTTGTACTCCACGGTTATTATGGCTATATAATGTTTTAAACTCTTCAATTTGCTCCTTAGAAACTTCTACTGGATTCTTCATGACATACCATTCAACATTCTCAGTTAACGGTGGGGTTGTTAAAGAACCTAAATAATGGTAGTAGCTCAAGTTTTCTGGAAACAGTGAATCAAGTTCTTTTATCTCGTCTGTTTTACCTTCTTTGACATCGGCTAAAACCTCTTTGAAGAAAACCCAATAACAGCCAAATGACCATCTTGCGCTTTATTTACAAAGTGAACTTCAATTGGAAAATGCTCACCGTCAACAGTATGCTCACTCTCAGCGTGAAAATGAAATTGATTTAATTCAAACTCGCGCTTATTAATCGTCGCTTTGCCAGAATCTGTCACTTGAATACTGTGACCATTATCGACAACCTCGCTGATTTTAGGGCTATAATCCAACTCAATCGTTCCATTTTCGCTCATTTCTTGAACGTCAGAACTAGGGATATCGATTGGTGATTGCATCTCTTTTGACACGTATTCCCACGCCTCTTGGTCCTCATAATCAAAGTGACCAGCGCCCTTCTCGTGATGCTCACTTTCCTTTGTTTCAATTGAATCCGTACTTGATGCGACCGACTTCGAATCTTCTTGCTTTCCAAACCCAACCATCACTAGTAGCGCAGAAAATAGCACTGTTACAATTATTTTTTTCTTCATTTTTAAGCTCCTTCTTTCTGGTTACCTCTACTTATATCCAGTCGATTATTCTCATTAGATTAACTAGATTTTTAGTAATTTAACTATTATATATAGACCAGTACCAATCGTCAACACTTAGCAATCACAAAATGTACTTATTTAACACGTCAAATAAAGGTAATTTCACTACAAATAAAAAAAAATGCGCATAAAAACACTCCTGACTCTTTCTCGAGTACAGGAGCATTACTTATCGTCTATTTTATTAGGCTAATCTAAGCCCAATTATTTCTCCAAGGAGTAACATCCTTGTATAAATCTGCTTTTCCAAGAGAGTTAAATAGCCCCATCTTATAGGTTACAACTTTCTTAGCTTCATCAATACACTCAGGATAGATCGCATTAGGGTCCCACAGCTCTGTCGTCGCTAATATTTCACGGCATTTCTTGTAAAAGGCATATTTGTAATCCGATGAAATATTTACTTTTTGAATGCCAATTTCAACGGCTCGCCCAATCTCTTTATCAGGATTCGAAGAGCCACCGTGTAAAACTAAAGGAATATCAACTAATTCTTCAATCTCCTCTAACACTTCTAATTTCAATTTTGGCGTTACATCCTTTGGATAAATACCATGAGCCGTTCCTATCGCAATCGCCAAAGTATGCACCCCTGTCCGCTCAATAAACTCTCTGGCATCGGCGGGATTAGTGTAAATAACCTCTGATACACCCCCTTCTATCGTGGTACCAGTATTACCTATCGTCCCCAATTCTCCTTCAACTGAGACATCTAATAACTGACACGCTTCGACAACTTCTTTCGTCAGTTTAATATTATCCTCGAAGCTTAATAGTGAGCCGTCAATCATAACTGAACTAAACCCACAATGAACAGCTCGCATAATACTTCCTAGATTATCGCCATGATCCATATGCAAAACAAAGGGAACAGGACTATTTTTTATCCGAGCAAGTGCGTAATGGAAAAAATCATCCTTCACAAAATCCAATTCTGTTGGATGTACGGCGATAATAGCCGGCGAATTATTTTCTTCAGCAGCTTCAATCACTACTCGCAAAAAATTACTATCCGCCACATTAAAGGCGCCAACCGCAAACTTATTTTCCTTAGCTACTTCTAATAACTGCCTCATATTGACTAACATATCTCATTTTCCTCTTTTCTAAAATTTATTCGACTCATTATAGCGATTTGCCAGCAGAACCAGCTAGGGCTATATAATCTTTGACAATATCTTTTCCTGATAAAATCGTTTCATGAATAAGTTGAACATAGTCCATCGATGGACTCTCTGCCAAATTTTTCACAAGAAAGGTTCGTTGTGCCTTCATAAAATCAGCTCCAACATTGATTTTGTTGATGCCCTTACTAACAGAAGTTCTAATATTTTCTGGCCCACATCCTGAGCCACCATGAAGAACCAGTGGCATCTTTGTCGCTGCTTTTATCTCATCTAATATCTCAAAATGAAATGTAGGATAGAAACCCGCTGGATAATCCCCGTGACTTGATCCATACGAAATCGCTAGCGCATCAATTCCCGTTTCTCTAGCAAATCGAATAGCCAAAGCTGGATCAGTGAACATTTCCTCATCTGTTTGACAGGCAACAGAACCAATGCCTCCAACCTCTGCCTCAACACTTGCATCAAACATCTCAGCAAAAGAAACCATCTCTTTCGTTATTGCAATATTTTCTTCAATCGGATAGGCAGACGCATCCACCATCACACTGCGAAATCCCTCATATAAGCATTGTTTAACTCCCGCTATCCGCTGGCCATGATCCAAGTTAATCGCCACTTCAACACTCGCTTCATTTGCAAGTGTTACAATCGGCTTTGTTAAAATGTGACTGTCAAAATGATAATCCAAATGCTCTTGCAATAAATCGATAATGATCGGAGATCGCATCTCTTGAGCAGCATCAATCACTGCTTTAGCACTTTCTAAATTAAAACAATTAATAGCCATGACAGCATAGTTTCCTCGATTAGCACGATCAAGCATGCCCTTCATCGACACATACATCTACTTTCCTCCTAAATATCCCTATTTTAGTCACTCGATTGCCACTTAAGATAACGTAATAGACTCCAAATCAATTTCTTCCTCTTCCGCTTCAACCATTATTTCCTGAGGCTCTTTCTTCAAGACAACTAATAGCACAGCCGTGATAACCGTCCCAATTAAAAGAGCCAAACAAAACATTAAAGGATTAGTCATCGCGGGCACAATAAACATCCCACCTGACGGTACTGGCGAACCAACACCCCACAACATGCTTAAGCCGCCCCCGACTGCTGCCCCAGTGGTACAGGAAACAATGACACGAATCGGATCAACTGCCGCAATCGGAATAACGCCTTCTGTTATCATCGCGATTCCCATCGGAAAAGCCACTTTAATATTCTCAATTTCCGAATCAGAATACTTTTTCTTTTTTATCACTTTAGAAATGATCAAGGACAATGTCACACCAAATGGCGGAACCATCGACGCTAAAATCTTCACAGCTTCCGGTTCATAAACCCCTTCAAGTAAGAGACCATCAGCAAACAACGATGCTACCTTATTAACAGGTCCACCAAAATCAAAAGCCGCCATACCACCTAACACCGCTCCAAAAACAAATTTTGTGCTACTCTGCATCCCCAACAAGAAAGCTGTCATACTCTCTGTTGCCCAAACAATTGGCACACCTACGACAAAATACATCAGCAGCCCAATGATCAGTGTCGATAACAACGGTAAAATCATCATCGGCATTAATCCTTCTGCCCATTTTGGCACTTTTAAATGATGTCTTAGCCACTTCACAAAATAGCCAACCAGATAGCCTCCTAGCATACCACCTAAGAATCCAGCACCAATTGAATTGGCAATCAATCCCATAAATAGCCCTGGCCCAATCCCCGGTCGATCCGCAATCGAATACGCAATCGCCCCAGCAATCACTGGTGACAGCAAGCCCATCCCTAAAACCCCCAGTGAGACAAGTGTATCCGGAATCGTGTAAGCTGCCTTATAGTCCTCAATCACATTGCCACCCGTCAAATTTCCAATAGCGATCAACAATCCCGCTGTCACAACAATTGGCAACATATACGAAATAGCTGTTAACGCATGTTTCTTGATTTCTAATTTCTTTAACATATAGACCTCTCCTTTTGAAAAAAATCACTGACCCAACTTACGCTTTGTTCACTTCTTCTTCAATCTTATTAATCAAAGCCTTTGGTGCCTTAATTACCATACTAGTAGGGATTTCCACAATCCGTTTCCCTTTAAATCGCTCCTTTCCACCGACCTTAATATCCGCTGCAATAATTACCACATCCGCTTCAGCAATAGCTGAGGCACTCAGCTCATCTTCCGTACCAATCGTCCCCTGAGTCTCAATGTGAATCGTATGCCCCAGAGCCTCAGCCCCTTTGATTAATTTTTCCTTAGCAATATACGTATGAGCAATCCCTGACGTACAAGCCGCTATTCCGACAATTTTCATGACCGTTCTCCTTCCTTATCAATAAATAATTGAATCATCTCTTGCTCATCCTCAACCTCCTGCAAGAGGTCAATAAAAGCCTCAGCCGCTAAGCAGATTGCAATATTTTGTAGCATTTTTATATGGGTGGTATTCGCATCTGTATTTTTGACTGCAAATAAAATAATAACCGTTACTGGTTGGTCATCTAAGGATTCCCAAGCAATCGGCTCCTTTGTACGACCAATCGCAATAGAGGTTTTAATCACACTTTCTGACTTACCATGAGGAATCGCCACTCCTTTTCCGAGTCCTGTTACCCCCTCCTGTTCTCTAAGTAAAACATCCTCACTAAAATCCGTGACACTGTCAATCTTGCCGTGCTTAAATAGCAACTGACTTAACTCTGTTATTACTCCCTCCTTTGTCGTCGCATCCAACGCTAAATTAATCACTTTTTCCGATAATACCTCTGATAAAATCATCTTTGACATTCCTTTATACCTCACTCATCATTTTTTTAACCATCTTTTTATCTCCTGCTGTAAACATACAATTAACTAACAAATGGGGGATTGCAATGTCACTCCCAAAATTGACCGTCGTTAAAATTAAATCAACCTCTTGATAGTTAGACATCGTTTCGATAAACCGCCGATAAGGTAAAACATCAACAATCTCAATATCTGGAAACGAATTACTCACCTTCACCCGCAGCAGTTCTGATGTTCCGACACCTGAACTGCAAACAATCAGAATCTTTTTGCTGTATTTTTCGGCTTCCAAATGCTTGGCAAAATAGATGGTAATAAACCCGCTTTCGTCTTCCGATATTGGCTTTAATCGATACCTTTTTTCAACTGTATTAGAAATTTGACAAACTAAATAATGAAGCTCAGCATACTCTTTTTTGATTTCCTCTAACATGCTGTTGGATATCTTTAGTTGGCGATTAACCCGATACAACATTGGTCTTATATGATTAACTAAATCCAGATACAGCTTAGATTGTTGTAAAATCTGCGGATAATCCTCACTAATTAATTCTATGTAATCAGATGTAACTGCTTCTGCTAGTAAACTCTCATTCGTCAATTGCTTATAAGAAATACCTGAGGAAACCAAGTACTGAAAGAGATAATAACCTTCGATTGCTGGTAATTTGACACTCAAATAACTCGAGATGTTATCAATGACTCTTGTCGCTATTTGATACAGTTCATTGTTCCCTTCAATAACTTTTTGCTCATCGGA
The DNA here is from genome assembly GCF_059621045.1 of Vagococcus sp. WN80Y. Lineage (NCBI taxonomy): Bacteria > Bacillati > Bacillota > Bacilli > Lactobacillales > Enterococcaceae > Vagococcus > Vagococcus sp. WN80Y. Next base: position 5,904 of record NZ_JCAQHY010000113.1, on the reverse strand, counting down.
ACTAATTTCTTCATAGGAAGACTGCAAAACTCGTCCTTCACGAAAACGATTAATGAGAATCGTTAAGTGAGCAATAATGTTAATATTATATGGATAGGGCACTTCCTTTTTCATCGGAACCTCAATATTTTCTGTAACCTGCTTACGAATAAAAGCCACGTCGTATTCTTTTGAAAAACCCTCTTTGAATAACAATGACGCTTCATCTAAAATTTCCATGTCATTGATTACTCGGTTGATTTCATCACGAATTACTTTTTCTTTACCGATTATTTTCAAACGTCGCTTCTGCTTAACCAATTCAAGCTTTCGACTAATTAGATACGCCTGCATATCGTAAATATCTTTCGTGATCGCTTCATGACTAAGAAAAAATTTTTCATACAAATAATCAATCTGAACACCATTTGGTGAACGAAAAAGTAGGTACAGCATAATATACTTTCGACGTTCGATAGGTGTTTGGACACGCTCTTTTTTGATGTAGTTTGTTTTTAAATACATGTCAAAATCAATACGATACCCTTTTCCCTTTTCTGACATAACAATGTTTTTAGTCGGTGATTCCTCGTTAATTCGTTTTATTGTCCGGTACACCGTTTTAGTTGACATCGCTAGTGTTTCAGCTAATATCTGAGCGGGGACATAATCATTTTCCCGTAGCAAATGATCTATTAAGGACAGCTCACGTTTACTAAAATTCATGATTTCACCTCCTTTGTCACTCCTATGTTTAACTTACCCAAAGTATACCTCCATATGAATCGCTTTCATTTAATACCATGTCCACTTCAACAGACATTCCTCCTTTTTCAACGCTATTTCTAAGTTTACTAAAGATGATCATGTTAAAAAGGAATAAATTTCATCATCCGTTATACCACGAAAAAAACTACTCGTATTCACCCATAAACTCGCTATCTTACCTCTTTACCTTCCTTTTTTCACTAAAAAAAACGGAAGACTCACTTAAATACTGACATAACGCCTTTTTAATAGTCATTGTAAAGACTACTAGCCTTTTTTGGGTAAAATTAGCTGGTTTTAAGGCTCTGTCTCAATTAGACATTTCCCAAGCAAGTGTGATATAATTAAACTGATGGGAAACAAACTTTTAGTAATCGCCAATCTCTATTCTATAATCAGAATTAATAACACTTTTCCCACAATTTACTTTTCCAATGTACACCAAAATCGGACAACCTTGAAACAACAATTTCACCAATATCGGACATATTAGAACGATGATTATATCAGCCTTTCATAATTAATATCTATCTTATAATATAACAATTCCAATCATCCCCATGTACGCTTTTCGACATTTTAAAAGGTTGAATTTTTTTCATTAAATAACAAAAAATCGTGATATTTCTTATTAAAAAGCCAATACCCAAAGAATCTGCAAAGATACTTATAACTGTTAGTCTCCAAAAAAATGTTACTTCTCACTTCTTTAGAGATTAAACTATTCAATAGCAAAAAACCCTAAGTGATTGACCTCTCTATGAGTTCAATCACTTAGGGTTTTACTATTAATGATTACGAACGTGATGATTTTACATCTATTTCCTGAATAGAATTATAGGTGAAGCTTTGATAGTGATTTCTGACAACTGTATACTCAAAAGGCATCCCCGTATCAAGAAACACAATCTCTTCAGTCAAAACAATTGGCTCTGTTTCTCTCAGTCCTAGTTCTGATTGATCTTCTTGATTTGACGGTTCTGCGCCAATTGATATATACGACTTCGACATAGTCAAGTTTAGCTCACTGCTTGCATAATCATAAAGTGAAGACAACGCCACCTTTTCAGTCATTGTCGGCACTAATTTTACTGGAATATAATCTGTTTCAATGGAAACTGCTATCTCATTGATATATCTAACTCTCTTGATATGGTAAATAAACTCATCATATTCAATCAACAAATTTTTTTGAATCGTCTCATCAGGTTTAATAACTTCATAAACCAATAACTTAGAAACAATCGAATCCGCACTGGCCTCAAAAGATTTAGTCAAGCCAATTGGCCCCAGTTTTTGGTGATAGTAATCGCGATAATTTTTTTTAAAAATTTGGTTAATAAACGTTCCTGCTCCTTGCTTCTTAAAGACAAGCCCTTCTGAAACGAGTGTGTCGATTGCTCTCTTTATGGTACTTCTGCTAACATCATACTCCTTACTCAAACTGCGTTCATCTGGTAATTTCATTGCTTCATAATCATTATTTAATATATTTTGTCTAATTATTTCAGTTATTTTAGTGTGCAAGTTAGGTTCCAAATCATCTCACGCCCCCTTCTTTTAATCACTTATTAGTATACCACCATCTCTCATTTCAATCCAATTACGATAAATGGTTCGAACCATCTTATAAAATGGTTGACTTATAAAGAGTCAGATGTTTTAATATAGGTGTAAGTGCTTACGAAATAAATTTAAAAGGAGTGACATACAATGACTACCATAACCACCTTTTTAGAAAAAAACCTATTACCTATCGCTGATAAGTTAGGTAAAAATCGCTATTTACTCGCGATTAAAGATGCATTCCTAGTTACCTTACCCTTTACTATGTTCGGTTCTCTTTTTACTGTCCTTGTTAACTTGCCCTTTCTATCTTATTTTATAAGTGACGAACAGCTTGCGCATTTCCAGCAATTAGTCGGACCAACTGTAACCTTAACAACTGGAATAATGGCTTTAATCGTCTCAGTCGGAATTGGTTATAGTCTATCAAACTACTATGACGTCAACCCCATTTACGGGTCTTTAACCGCCCTTACTTCTTTTCTAATGGTGACACCTATTACCATGATGAGTGAATCTAAAGAGCAGATCACAAACGTTTTCCCAATTTCACAATTAGGGGCTGTCGGAATGTTTACTGCTATCCTTATTTCCTTCGTAACAATAGAATTTTACCGGTTAGCGATTCAAAAAAAATGGACAATCAATATGCCGAGTAGCGTGCCAAAGCTAGTTTCAGACTCATTTTTCTCCTTTATACCCGTTTCACTCGCTTTATTAGTGGCCTTTGTAATCAGAACAGTCTTTACCTTTACCTCCTTTGAAACACTGACTAATTTTATTTACCAACTGCTTCAAAAGCCACTTGAAAGCATCGGAACCACTTTACCTGCAACCATTCTTGCGGCGATGTTAGTCAATATTTTTTGGTTCTTCGGCCTACACGGACACAGCATTGTTTTATCAATCGTCGACCCAATCTGGAAAGTTAAATCCTTTGAAAATCTACAAGCCTTTCAAGAAGGACAGCCTATTCCAAACTTAATTAGTGGCAGCTTTACTGACTTTTTTGCAGTCAATGGTGGCTATGTTTCACTCCCCATTCTTATCTGTTTATTGGTCTTACTAAAAAAAAGAAAAGATTGGTATGGCTTAGGAAAAATCGCCTTAGTTCCAGGGCTATTCGGTGTTTACGAGCCTCTCATTTTTGGCCTACCTGTCATGCTTAATCCCATATTATTTATTCCGTTAATGCTAACCCCTGTCATCACGACTACTTTGTCATATATCGCGATGAGCTCTGGTCTTGTTCCATGGGCAAATGGCGTCGCACTCCCTTATACGATGCCACTAATCATCAGCGGAGCCATTGTCACGAATTCAATCAGAGGAGCACTCTTACAAATTTTTAATTTAATTATTCTAACAGGACTTTGGTATGTTTTCCTAAAAGTTCTTTATAATCAAGCTATTTACAAGGAGGAAACAATTGATGAAAAAAAATAAACAACTTGGCGCCATTTACGGTTTAGCCGTTGGAGATGCTATGGGAGCACCTACCGAATTAAGAAGTCGTAAACAAATTATTGAGACGTTTGGGGAACTCGTCACAACCTATCAAGACGCCCCCACAGATACTTTCGCAAGAGATTATCCCACTGGAACTGTCACAGATGATTTTAGCATGTGTTACTATTTAATGGAGACGCTCATTAACAACCAATTTCAGTTTAATTATGAGGTATCTAAAAAAGCCATTATGTCTTGGGGAAAGGATACTGTTTACTTTGATAAATTTGCTGGTCCAACAACTAGACTAGCGATTGAAAATATGACTCGTAATCTACCAACAGACGTTGACCCATTCGGTCTTATTAACTATAATAGTCAAGCGACAAACGGTGGCGCCATGAAAACAGCCCCCATTGCCTTATTAGCAGATGGCGACTGGGAAAAAGCTTTAACCTATACCATCGATTTATGTCGCCCAACCCATTACAATAGTACCGCCATTTCTGGTGCCGCTGCTATTGCCGTGGCAAGCACTGAGGCTCAAAAAGAAACAGCAACGCTAGAGACTATTTTTGAAGCAGCTATCTGGGGAGCCAAAAATGGCCGAGAACGACTAGAACAGCTCGGCAAAATTTCGGTTGCTCCGCATATTGATTACAAAATTGAACAAGCCATTGCAATTGGCCAAAAGAGTCAGACCTTCGAAGAGCTATTAGACAATGTCGAGAGTCAAATCGGCACCAATTTGCAAGTGACTGAATCAGTTCCGGCCGTTTTCGCCATTATCGCAGGAACCAAGGGTGAGCTAATGAAGGGAATTTATGCGGGAGTAAATGTTGGTGGTGATACAGATACAATAGCCGCAATGCTCGGTTCAATTCTTGGCGGTTACGTAGGAATAGACGCTATTCCACCACAATTAATCACTAAAATGATAACAGCGAACCCGAGCCTACAAATCCAGACTACCGTAACCCAATTTGTCGAGGGCTTGCTCGCTACTAACTAGCACTCTCAAGTATTGGAAAATACAAGTATCACAAAAAGAGACTGTGATATAAGTAACCATTCCCCCAACAAAGAAGTAGAGTAGAAAACTAGAATTTAATCAGCATAGCGGCGCTCTCTTTTATTCCTATGATAAAGTGGCAGATTTACCTTATATTGATCGCGAAACCCAAGACTATATCAATCAAACCACACGACTGCAGCTCAAGCACTACCGAATTAATGGCGACTCAGATAGCTCGTTTCAACTGACTCTCGACGCCAATTCAGTAATTTTATTAGAACTGACGCCGTTATAAGGGCACTTAATTAGCTAAATCATCGCCGGCAATCCAATTACTTTCTCTCATCTAATTCTCATGATAAAATAGTCCAGAGGTGTTTTAAGAGAGAACTTACTACTAAGCCTCAACTATTAGCAGTCATACTGGAGGAATCGTCTATGCCAAAACAACAAGATGTTATCAGCGACATTATGGAACACAATAAAAATTTCGTCTCTCATAAAGACTATGAAAAATTTGCTACTTCTAACTTACCAGATAAGAATATGGTCATCGTTAGCTGTATGGATACTCGACTTACCACCCTTTTGCCAGAAGCACTAGGCCTTAAAAATGGTGATGTTAAAATGATTAAAAATGCTGGTGGAACAGTGCTTAGTCCCATGGGCTCTGCCATGCGAAGTATCCTTGTGGCTTTGTATGCCTTTAATGTGACGAATGTGGTAATCATTGGACACGAGAAATGCGGAATGGCACGTGTTGATAACTCTTATTTAATCGATAAAATGAAAGAACGTGGCGTTAAGCAAGAGACCGTTGACGCGTTGGATGTGGACGTTTTAAGCTGGTTATCTGGCTTTGATTCTTTAGAAGAATCAGTGCTTTCAAGCGTCTCAATTGTCAGAGATCATCCCCTTGTTGCAAAAGATGTTAATGTCTTTGGCTTAATTATTAACCCTGAAACAGGTGAATTGCGCCACGTATCAGCGTAGCTACAAATAAAAAACGAGGTTGGGACATAAGTAGATAATTAATCTGCTTTTATTCCACCTTTTTTGCGTTTTAGGGTACACAAAAATAGCGTTCCTTGATATGATTAAAGTGACAAAACCCAATCAGAGAGGAG
>NZ_JCAQHY010000112.1:0-18852 GCF_059621045.1 Vagococcus sp. WN80Y | reverse complement strand
ACTTCTAAGCAACTAAAGTTGCAAGCCATCATTCTTTGGGCTTTAGCCCTTAGAAATGAGGGACATCGAAGAGAGTTAAGGTATCGAAGTTTACGTAGTGCTCGGAGCAAAACGACTTTTGTCACAGCTCCTTTTATAATTAAATAGAGCGAGTATTATTGATAGATAGCTTTAATTGGATCCATCCGAGCAGCATTGAAGGCTGGGATTACTCCGAAAATTAAGCCAATAGCAATTGAAACACCAGCTGAAACAAGAGTCATCTTCAAGCTGAGAATCGCTTCAATTCCAGCAACCATTGATACCAGTTGGGCAATTCCCCATCCGAGTAAAATACCAAGAACACCACCAAGTAGCGTGATAAAAGCGGCTTCTAGCAAAAATTGCACCATAATATTTAGAGGCTTAGCCCCAATTGCACGGCGAATCCCTATTTCTCTTTTTCGCTCAGAAACGGAGACATACATAATGTTCATTACCCCAATACCACCAACAAGTAGTGAGATTGCTGTGATAAAGAGAAGTCCGACAATGACTTGTTGAATCATACTTTCAATTTGTTGGCGAATTGATTCACTTGTACGATCCTCTTCAAAAGCACCATCAAGTTCAGGATGGTATTCTTTTAATCGGTCGTTAGCTTCTCCAATTACCGCATTACGATCAGTATCAGCGCCAATTTTTAGTTTAATGGCGTTAATAGGTTTACCTTTGGCCAATTGATTGTAAGCTTTTTTAGGTACAACATTATAAAAAACAGAATTATCAGTAATCATTTCGTCGCTAGCAATTTCTTTTTTGACGCCAACTACAACAAATTTTTCGCCATCCACATCAATTGCGCGACCTAAGATGTCTTTAGGTTTTGTGATACCCAACGCATATTTTAGGACATCGAATGTTAAAATAATGACATTTTTGTCTGCATCATCCGCTGTAAAGTCGCGACCATAGGCTATCGTGTTAGGGCCACTACTTGGAGTGACTTCTCCATTAGATCCTGCATCGAAATAAGAAATTGTTGGGGAGATGGTTTCAACAGAGCCAAACCCATATCCGTAATCAGCAAAAATCGCTTCGATATTATCTAATTCACGCAATCGTTTTAGGTCATTTCGACTAAAAGCAAAGCTATCATATTGATTCATTGTTTCTGCTTCTTCGTTTTCGACGTTTTCTTTGTAGACTAAGCGAACAACGTTAGAATTAGTGGAATCCAGCATCTTGAGACTACTTTCTTTCATTCCTTCACCAATAGCTGACACCGTCACAACTGCAGCAATTCCAATAATAATACCAACCATCGTTAGGAAAACCCTAAGCTTATGTGCGCGTAAGCTTAAAAAGGTGCTTAGTAGTAAATTTTTAACCATGCTTGTAGGCCTCCTCTTCAAAGAATAGACCATCTTTCATATAAATGACTCGTGAGGCGTATTTTGTCATATCGTCATCATGGGTAACCATGACAATGGTTTTTCCTTCTTTATTTAATTCAGTTAAGATGGCCATAATATCCGCACTCGTTTCACTATCAAGTGCCCCAGTCGGTTCATCTGCCATAATCAAAAGAGGTTCATTGACTAATGCTCGAGCAATCGCAACCCGTTGTTGTTGCCCACCTGAAAGTTCAGTGGTTTTAGATTTTTCTTTGGTGTCTAAGCCAACCATATCTAAATACTTTTTAGCAATTTCTTGTCGTTCGCGATCTTTTCTTTTCCCTTCATAAACCATTGGTAGTTCAACATTTTGTCTGACATTAAGAGATTGAATAAGAAAGAATTGCTGGAAAATAAAGCCCAGATATTTATTTCGTAAATCTGATTTTTGATTCTCTGTCAGTTTTGATACATCCTGATCGTCAAAATAATACTCACCATCGGAAATGGTATCAAGGAAACCGAAGATGTTCATCAACGTTGTTTTACCACTACCTGATTTTCCCATAATCATTAAGAACTCACCGCGTTCAATGGTCAAATCTAAATTTTTTAAGACATGAAGCTGATCCTTACCAACAGGGTAGTATTTGTTAATATTTTTCATAACGATTAGCGGGGATGTTTGTTCAGTTGATTCACTCATCTCACTCATGACTACTCCATCCCTTCAACTGGTTGTTGTTCAGCGCCTTCTTCGGCCTGTAACACGTCTCCATCTTTTAATTTTTTACTAGAGCTGACAATAATACGGTCCATGGCTTCTAGACCACTTGACACTTCAACTTCGTCACCCGTTGCTTCTTTTGGTGTAACTACCGTAATATTTTTCTTTAAGACTGTTCCAAAATCGTCTACTAGGACGTAAGCTTGTTCTTTATCATACTGTACGGCCTTTTTAGGAATCATCATTTTTTTATCATTTAAATTAATCGCTGCCTGAACGTGAAAGCCATTTTTTATTCCTTCAGCAGATTCTATAGAAAGTTTTACTGTGTAGTTGCTCAAACTACTGCTGCTTCCATTACCACCGGCATCAGTAGTAGATGCGACATTAGGAACTTCGGAAATATAAGTAATTTTGCCTTTCATGTTTTTCTTATTTGAAATAGTCTGAATGTCAGCAGGTTGTTCTACTTTAATTTTTTCGACATCTTTTTCATTAACAGTGCCTACGACGTAATAATCTTCAGACGTTAAATTAAGAATAGCGCTATCACGGTTTTTATCCTGTGGAACAGAAACTTTTCCTTTAAAAGGAGCAGTCACCTTGTTAACCTGACGTTCTAAGACATCATTTAATTGCTGCTCCATTTGAGCTAAGCGGACATCAAAACCGTTTATATCGTATTTTAGAGCGATACTTTCGCGATTAGCTGCCGTATCACCACCCGTTGTTTCGCCTTCGCCGCCTTCAGCTGGTTGGGTAGAGCCTTCTTTTAATTGCTGTAATTCCAATTCCATTTGTCTAGCAGCTTTGTATCGATCAGCTTGTGTGCTTTGAATATTGGCTTCAATATCAGCAATTTCTTTATCACTATTTGGGTCAATATATTGATAAAGCAGGGTACCTTCTTCGACTAAGGCACCGTTCTCAACTTGTAGATCACCAAGTTTACCAAGAGTCGTATCTTTGACAAACTCTTGAGATCGAACGGGTGTGACAGAGCCGTTAATAAAGACCTGTTCAGCTCCTTCAAGATTAAAATACTCAATTTCTGGTTCGGCCGAGGCTTTTTTAGGATCGTTTCCTTTAGGCGAAAACAGCATATAGCCACCAATTAATAGTACAGCTGCTCCCGCAACCCCAACAATAATTTTAGTTCTCTTTTTCACATGTCTTCCTCTTTTCCGATAAACTAGTTACTTTTCCATTATATTACGTTTTTATGACAATTAGTACAGGACTTAAGACCTAGATTTAAATTTTTAATGGCGTCGTGAAGGAGATAAACAGTTATCTGTTATTCTTTTTGACAAACTACTAGTAGATATTTTGGTTACGGTTCCATTTTTTTACAATGCTTAAAGACTGTCTGATTGGCAGTCTTTAAGCACGTAAAGAGTCGTCAATCTAAATCCACATTAGCAACCTAAACTTTTCTACGACGAGCAAAATCAACAAACTTAAACTTATCAAGTCGGTGACGGGATTCAGTGACTTCAAAGGCACGAGTATCTTCAAGGGAAACAACACTGCGAACAACGATAACATGAGTATCATCGGGATTTAAATCCATATACTTTTTATCCTCATCGGTGATTTCTTCAGCAGTAATTTCTTTTTGAGCGTAGCCGATGGTTAGTCCCAGTTCATTTTCAAAATAATCGTAGATAGATACAGCAGCTCGGTCAACGGGCAACTCAGGAATGATTTCAGTAAGGAGATAGTCTTTATCTAAGATAACAATCTCTCCCGCAATTCGCCGCTGTCGTAGTAAACGCCAGATGTCAGCCCCTTGTTTCCAATTAGTTAATTGAGCAAGATGAGGGGTGACCTGATCTTGTTCAAGCTCTGCTACGATGGTTTCGCTAGCAATCCGCTGAGAGTCTTGTAATTCTTTATAGCTTGTTAAGCCAGAAATAGGGAAGTCAAACCGCTCAAAGTTCAAAACAATTGAGCCTTTTCCTTGTTGTTTTTGAATATAACCAGAATTAATTAATAAGCCTAAGGCTTTGCGGATTGTTTCACGAGAAACACCGTAAATTTCCATTAATTGTTTTTCACTAGGAAGCAAGGTACCGGAAGGGTAGTCTTTATTAATGATTTTTTCTTCTAAGTCTATAAATATGTCATGAAATTTATTCATTTAAAACCCTCCTTAAATAGGTGAATGCACGAGTCCATTAACATGAAGCTAGTAGTTGATATTGGAGACCTGTGATTCTTACCATTCCTCATCATATCACACATTTGAGGAAGTACCAAGTCCCTTTTAGTAACAGTTAATAGCCTATTAATATAACGGAATTAAGGAAAAAACAGAGGCTGAGATATACGTCCTAGCCTCTGTTACTTATCCAAATAAAATCAGAATTGTTAGGTAATCTTTTAGTCTGTGACACCGATTCGTTCGCCACTTGTTACAGGACCCGTTTTAGTTAAACTAAATGAATGACTGTCATCTAGATTAGTTAACACAACAATTATATCTGTTCCTTTACCAAGTGAAATTACTTTCTCAATATCCATCTTAGCAATAGGAGTTCCGGCTGAGACTGTTTGGTTGTCGCTGACTAAAATCTCGAAAGGTTCACCTTTAAGTTCCACCGTGTCGAGACCCATATGAACTAGTACTTCCAAGCCATTGTCCATTAATAGACCAATCGCGTGTTTAGTTGGGAAGATTGATGTTACTTTACCAGAAATAGGTGAAACAATCTCATTGCTAGAAGGTTGAATAGCGAAACCGTCACCCAACATTTTTTGTGAGAAAACTTGATCCTTGACGTCTGTGATCGCTACTAATTGACCATTAGTTGGCGCGTATAAATCAAAATCAGCTGTAAGTGATGTGTTAGTAGGAATAATTGTGTCAACAGATGCTTCTGAAATACTGCCATCAGCGCCAGCTAATACTGGTTCTTCACCAACACGATCAATTTTATTTAAAATATTTTTATTTCTGAATAAAATTGTCAAGAAGAAAGGCACCACAATTGCAATAATCATTGCGATAAAGAAGGGAAGATAACCGATTTTAATTGATAAAATTCCCGGTAAACCACCGACACCAATACTTGCGGCACGTACGCCCATCAGTGTAGAGAAAAGACCTGCTAGACTTGAGCCGATCATGCCAGCTACGAATGGGTAGAGGTATTTCAAATTAATCCCGAACATCGCAGGCTCAGTGACGCCTAAATAACATGAAATAGCGGCTGGAATTGACACTTGCTCTTCTTTTTCATTGCCGCGATGTAAGAAAACAATGGCTAAAACCGCTGAACCTTGAGCGATATTTGACAAGGCGATCATTGGCCATAAGTTAGTACTTCCAAAGTCGGCAACTAATTGTAAATCGATGGCATTTGTCATATGATGCAGTCCCGTAATAACTAGTGGCGCATAGAAGAAGCCAAATGCAGCGGCAAACAACCAATTGAACGCACTAGCTAAGCCAGTATTAACGATAGTTGAGATGAAGCTACCGATTTTCCAACCAATAGGCCCCAATACAGTGTGGGCTAAAAGAACCGTTGGAACTAGAGCGAAAAGTGGAACAAAAATCATGGAAATAGCTTGCGGGATATGTTTTCGGAAAAAGAGTTCCAAATAACAAAGCAAGAAGCCAGCTAGCATTGCTGGAATAACTTGGGCTTGATAGCCAATCATATTGACTTGTGCAAAGCCAAAGTCCCAAAAAGGAATATCAGCGGGAGCCGTTGTTGCTACTGAATAAGCATTTAATAATTGCGGAGAAACCAAGGTAATCCCTAAAACAATTCCTAAAATTTGAGTCGTGCCCATTTTTTTAGCAATACTCCAAGTAATACCCACTGGTAGGAATTGGAAGATTGCCTCACCGATTAACCATAAAAAGCTATTTGTCCCAGCCCAAAATTGAGAGACTTCAACAATTGTTTGCCCATTTAAAAAACCAAACTGAATGCCTTCTAAAATGTTACGGAAGCCTAATATTAGCCCGCCGACAACTAATGCTGGAATAAGTGGTGAGAAGATTTCGGCAAAAACACCGATAATTCGTTGCAAGGTTGTTTGGTTTTGTTTAGCATTTTGCTTAGCGGCATCTTTAGAAACCCCTTCTACACCAGAGACTTTGACGAATTCGTTGTAAAAAGTTTGGACATCGTTGCCGATAATCACTTGAAATTGTCCTGCTTGAGTAAACATTCCTTTTACAACTGGAATATCCTCGATTGCTTTTTCATCTGCTTTTGCTGGATCGTTTAACACGAAACGCATACGAGTCGCACAATGGCTAACAGCGGCGATGTTTTCTTTGCCACCAATGTCCTTTAGTAACTGTGCAGCATCATTTTTGTAATCTGCCATAAATAATTCCTCCTTTTTTTTGTAAGGGATGTTTCCAATTAGGCGTTAATCCTAACCAAGATGAGAAACCTCCTTTTTTAACAAACAACAATCATGTATAGACAAGTCCTTGTATATACATGATACTTCCTTTTGGCAAATCATGCAAGCGTTTTATCTCGATAGTTATATTTTCTTGAAAAGTTAAAATAATAGTTTCTTATTATATATCGGAGAAAATAGGTGTATCAAAAAAATAATGAATTGAAAAATAGATAATTTAATTTGCAATATAGTTGCGGATTGTTTATACTGAAACCAACCAAACATGTATATACAAGAATCTTGAATAAATTAATTTTAAATAAGAGGAGATCTGAGATGACTTACATTGCGATGACATTTCAACCAACTATTCAATTGCGTCTGATGACAGTCGCAGGTGAACAAATTGAAAAGGTTGAGCTAGAGTTAACTGCCGATAAATGGGAGCAAGATTTATCTCATTTAACAGAAAAGGTGATGGAGCTAGGGTGGGAATTTATTGGAATGACGCTCGATGTATCGGAAAACACTCTGACGGATTTCGAAAAAGCAGCCATCCAGTCATTTTCTGAAAGTTTAAACTGCCCAATTGTTTTTGCTGAACAGTTATCTGAAGCAAAGGATGTAGCAGCTTTTTTTAATCAAGCTGCGATAGAACAAACATGGAACCTTAATTATTACGGCTATACACCTGGTAAGAGTGAGTACTCAGTTGAGTCTTTACTGACTACTGGAAATGGCTTTATCGGCTTACGTGGGACATTGGCAGAGATGGAGATTTCTGACGATCATTACCCAGCAACCTATTTGGCAGGGCTATATAATGGTGCGACTTCGATTATTGAAGGAAGACCAGTGGTCAATGAGGATTTTGTTAATAGTCCTAATCTTCAATATCTGTCAATCAAGATTGAAGACGGCCCTGTTCTAGAGATTAATACTACGACGATGAGCTCATTGCATCGTCAGTTAGATTTGCGGACAGGCCTGTTTACTGCAGAGGCTCTTGTTACGAGTCAAGGCTATCAATTTAAGCTGGTGACTAAACGTCTGGTTAATATGGCGGATGAGCATCATTATTCAATTCACTATGATATCACGCCTTTGAATTTTAGTGGAAAGCTTCAAGTGATTGCTAAAAGTGATGCCGCGGTGATTAACTATAATACTGAGCGCTATCGCAGCTTGACAAGCGAGCATCTAGATATTACGCATCTAAGTGCAGATGGGGCAACAACTACTGTTGGAGTGGCAACTAAACAATCAACTATTCACGTGGTACAGCATTCTGAATTATTTGGTGAGTTAATCAAAAAAGGGGTAGTCAATGAGGTTTCTGAGACGGCTATTACACAACGAATTTTATTAGATGTTCAAGAAGGCCAAACCTATTCTGTTGAAAAAGGTGTTTCAATCGCTTATTTTTTCCCAGAGGAAGCAGAAGCTGGGAAAAGCTATCTAGATTCACCAATTAAGCCAAAAACGTTTGAAATGAATCAGGCAGAGAGTACTCAAGCATGGAACGAGCTTTGGCAAAAGGCTGAGATTAGTCTTAGTGGCGATTGGATGTCGCAAAAGCTAATTCATCTTCATACGTATCATTTATTAGTGTCGGGTTCGCCGATTGCCAATCGAGAGCTAGATGTATCAATCACCGCTCGTGGCTTACATGGAGAGGCCTATAGAGGCCATATTTTCTGGGATGAAATCTTCATTCTACCTTTCTATCAACTTCATTTTCCAGAAATGGCGAAACAATTATTGATGTATCGCTATAATCGTTTAGAAGCGGCTAAAGAAAATGCTAGAGAAGCGGGATTTTCTGGTGCGATGTATCCTTGGCAATCTGGTTTAGATGGAACGGAACAAACTCAAGAAGTCCACTTAAATCCTCTAAATGGTCAATGGGGGGAAGATTACAGTCGCTTACAACGCCACGTATCTTTAGCGATTGCTTATAATGTCTGGAATTATTGGCATAATACAGGTGACCATGACTTTATCAGCCATTATGGAGCTGAGATGCTTTTGGAAATTGCTGAATTCTGGCGAAGTAAAGCTATTTGGGATGATCGTTTGCAACGCTATTCGATTCCACAGGTTATGGGACCAGATGAATTTCATGAAGCTTATCCAGACAGCGATGAAGGCGGTCTGACTGATAATGCTTATACTAATATGATGGTTGTCTGGCTATTTGAAGAGATTGCCACTTTAATGACGGCATTATCGTCTACAGAAGTGACAACACTGCAAGCTAAAACCAATGTAACTGCTGAAAAAATTAGTGAGATGCAAAAAATTCGCCAACAGCTACATTTAGAGATTAATCAAGAGGGAATCATTGCTCAATATGCCGGTTATTTTGAATTGAAAGAAATTGATTGGGATTATTATCGGGAAAAATATGGCAATATTTACCGGATGGACCGGATTTTGAAAGCAGATGGTAAATCGGCCGATGATTATAAGGTAGCGAAACAAGCAGATACGTTGATGACTTTTTATAATTTATCGAAAGAAAAAGTCGATGAAATTATGACTGATCTAGAGTATCAACTGCCAAGTGATTATTTAGAAAAAAATCTGGATTACTACTTACAACGTACTTCCCATGGCTCGACATTATCACGTATTGTTCATGCTCAATTAGCAGAAATGGTAGGTAAACGCGAATTATCATGGCAGCTATATCAAGAGGCGCTGCGTTCAGATTATCAAGATATTCAAGGTGGAACGACTGCTGAGGGGATTCATACAGGTGTAATGGCAGCTACTTTGATGGTTACTTTACAAACTTATGGCGGAGTCGATAACCGAGGAGAATTATTAAGCTTTAATCCTGATTTACCTGATAAGTGGCAGCAACTTGGATTTAGTTTAACTCGTTTTGGTATAGATTATCAGGTTGAAGTAACTCCAACGACCCTTGTAATTGAAGCCAGTGAAGCCTGCTCTGTGATGGTTGGTGGACAACGTCATGATTTAGAAAAAGGACAGGTAACGACAATTAGCTATCAAAGAGAGGGAAACTAAATGAAAAAAGGATTTATTTTTGATTTGGATGGTGTGATCACGGATACAGCAAAATATCACTACTTAGCTTGGAAAGAGCTGGCTAGCGAATTAGGGATAGAAATTGATGAGGCTTTTAACGAAACGCTAAAAGGAATCGACCGTATGACCTCATTGGAGCGGATTTTAGCATTTGGTGGTAAAGGAAATGATTACACAGAGGCAGAAAAAGAAACCCTGGCTGTTAAAAAAAATAAGGCGTATGTCGAATTATTAGCGGATTTATCGCCAAGAGACTTGCTGCCAGGAATCGCTGATTTTTTAGCTGAAGCGAAGGCACTGAGCATTCCATGTGCGATTGCCTCAGCTTCAAAAAATGCGCCAATGATTTTAGAGAAGCTTGGTGTGGCAGCAAATTTTGACGCGATTGTTGATCCAGCTAGCCTAACCAAAGGCAAGCCAGATCCAGAAATCTTTTTAAAGGCGGCGCAGGCAATCAATGTTGAGCCATCTGAGGCTGTTGGTTTTGAAGATGCTCAAGCTGGAGTTGACGCTTTAAATGCTGCTGGTATTATGGCAGTTGGGATTATCAGTGAAAGTCAATTGACGGGAACAACAGTATCGGTGACTGATTTACGTGAAACTTCTGTAGCAGAGCTACTCGCTTATTAGGTAAAGTATAAAAAATTAATTTTAACCACTTGGTAATAATCAGAGCATTATCTGATTATATTACCAAGTGGTTATTTAGATTAGCCTTAATTTGCAAAATAAAAAGTCAAAATTATTTGAATTGACTTCAGAATCTTTACACAATCTTAACACCTCACGCTAGTATCTTAACACTATCTTTATTACAAAATTGGTAAGATGAGCTTATCTTAAAGTAAAGGGGTGTTCCATCATGGCGTTAGTTATTTGTATCGCGGGTTTGATGGCAGTCGGGGTGTTTGTTTATTTAGTATATAGTTTGTTTTGGGGGGATCAGTTATGAGTAATCTTATCATCAATCAGCTATTATTTTTATTGCTGCTACTTGCTTTTGGTATTCCTCTTGGGTTTTATATGTATAAAGTGATGACGGGAAAGCATGTCTGGTTGAGTGCTATTCTATCGCCAATTGAAAATATGAGCTACCGTTTACTAGGGAAACAAGGTAAGGAAGAAATGACAGCTAAAAAATACACGGTCGCTGTTATGTCTTTTTCTTTTGTGAGTCTGCTTACTGTTCTTTTTTTTATGTTACTACAGGGCTACTTACCTGGAAATCCTGATGATGTTAAAGGGACGAGTCTGAGTTTAGCTGTCAATACCGCTATTAGTTTTGTGACTAATACAAACTGGCAAGCTTACGCAGGAGAAACGAGCTTGTCACCGCTCACTCAAATGTTGGCATTGACTGTTCAAAATTTTGTTTCGGCTGGTGTTGGGATTGCGGTTTTATTTGCTTTATTAAGAGGGTTTGTTGCGCGAAATAGCCTGACCTTAGGTAATTTTTGGCAAGATTTAACACGGGCTGTCGTTTATGTTTTGCTACCATTATCAACCATCGTTGCCTTACTGTTAATCTCTCAGGGAGTTGTCCAAACCTTTGGCGCTTCAGTTGTTAGTTATGGTCTGGAAACAGGAGAAAAAGCTGTGATCCCGCTTGGTGCAGCGGCGAGTCAAATTGCGATTAAGCAATTAGGGACGAATGGCGGCGGTTATTTTGGAGGTAACTCAGCCTTTCCGTTAGAAAATCCCACTGTTTTTTCTAATCTTGTTGAAAATTTAGCCATTTTAATTATTCCTGTCGCGTTAATTGTGTCCTTTGGTTTATTTGTTAAGGAAATGAAGCAAGGAAAAACTATTTTTATTGTGTCACTTATTTTACTTGTGATGGCGCTTGTTGGTATCACAATGAGTGAATATTATACTGGACCTCATTTTGCAAATGTGATTAGTGGTGGCAACCTGGAAGGGAAAGAAGTGAGATTTGGAATTGGTTGGTCAAGCTTATGGGCGGTTAGCACAACCGCTGCGTCTAATGGTTCAGTCAATGGCATGATGGATAGTTTGACACCTTTAGGTGGTATGATTCCGATGTTTCTGATGCAATTAGGGGAGATTGTTTTTGGTGGAGCTGGTAGTGGGCTTTACGGCATGATTGCTTTTGTACTATTGACCGTTTTTATTGCAGGCCTATTGGTTGGGAGAACGCCTGAATATTTAGGAAAGAAAATTGAGCCTTTTGATATGAAAATGGTGTGTTTGGTGATTTTAACTCCGCCTATTTTAGCATTAGTTGGAAGCATGACGTTTACGTTATATCCAGACTCAGCTATGTGGTTGGGAAATAAAGGCGCACATGGTTTTTCAGAAGTAATGTATAATTTTTCTTCTTTAGCAAATAATAATGGGAGTGCCTTTGCAGGGATGACAACTGATACAACATTTTTAAATTATTTAGGTGGCGTTATTATGTTGGTGGTTCGTTTTATTCCGATGAGTGCTATTCTATTTTTGGCTGAAAATTTAGGGAAGAAAAAAATGGTGGCTGTTAGTGAGGGAACATTATCAACCACTAGTGGTACTTTTATTGGCATGCTTTTAGGAGTCATTTTACTAATTGGTGCGTTAAGCTTTTTACCTGCAATGGGACTAGGCCCAATTGCTGAATTTTTCATGACTTGTTAGGTAAGTAGGACGCAAAATTTGAGAAGATAGAGGATGTAAAAAATGAAAGAATTAGAATCAAAAAAAGCAATGATAAAGGACGCGTTGAAACAATCATTAGTAAAATGTCTTCCGCAGATTCAATTAAAAAATCCAGTTATGTTTGTCGTTTATTTAGGGGCTATCTTAACGACAGGATTATTTCTTTTATCCCTTATAGGAATTCAAGATCAATCAACGGGTTTTACTTTTGCTATTGCAGTGATATTATGGTTGACCATTCTTTTTGCCAATTTTGCAGAAGCAATCGCTGAAGGGCGTGGTAGAGCTCAGGCAGATAGTTTAAAAAGTGCTAGAAAAGAAGTCATTGCCAAAAAAGTTAAATCAGTTAAAGAGCTTGAGACTGTCATAGAAGTAAGTTCTTCTGATTTGAAAAAAGGAGATCTGGTTTATGTTGTAGCTGGTGAGCAGATTCCAATGGATGGTGACGTTGTAGACGGCGCAGCTTCTGTTGATGAGAGTGCTATCACAGGAGAATCTGCTCCAGTGATTAGAGAGTCTGGCGGTGATAGAAGTGCTGTGACTGGTGGGACGACGGTCGTTTCTGACTCTTTAGTGATCCAAGTTACAGCAGAGAGTGGTGAAAGTTTTTTAGATAAAATGATTGCCATGGTAGAAGGCTCTGCTCGTAAGAAAACGCCAAATGAAATTTCGCTACAAATTCTATTGATTACCTTGACGCTCATTTTTTTAGTTGTATCAGCCACACTTTTACCTTTTACTCGGTATTCTAGTCAGCTATCAGGCAGTGGAACGGCATTATCATTAACGGTGGTTATTGCTTTACTAGTGTGCTTAGCGCCAACAACGATTGGGGCTTTATTATCTTCAATTGGAATTGCAGGGATGAGCCGTTTGAATAAAGCTAACGTCTTGGCTATGAGTGGGCGTGCAATTGAGGCAGCTGGTGATGTCGATATTTTAATGTTAGATAAGACAGGAACCATCACTTTAGGCAATCGAAGAGCTAGTGAATTTTTACCTGTATCTGGAGTTGATGAAGTGGTCTTGGCTGACGCGGCACAACTTTCTTCATTAGCGGATGAAACAGCGGAAGGTCGCAGTATTGTGGTACTTGCCAAAGAACGATTTGATATTCGCGGACGTAATTTTTCTGATTTAAAAGCTACCTTTATTGAATTTTCTGCTAAAACAAGAATGAGTGGAATTGACTATCAAGAAAATGAAATTCGCAAGGGTGCTGCTGATACAGTGAAGAAGTTTGTTACTAAGGCTGGTGGTACCTATCCGGTTGAGTGTGATGAAATTGTTGCAAAAGTGGCCGGTTTGGGTGGCACACCGCTAGTAGTGGTTAAAAATAAACAAGTTTTAGGTGTTATCTATTTGAAAGATATTGTGAAGAATGGGGTCAAGGAACGTTTTGAAGACATGCGAGCCATGGGTATTAAAACAATCATGATTACAGGTGATAATCCTATGACAGCTGCTGCGATTGCTGCTGAAGCAGGAGTCGACGATTTTTTAGCAGAAGCGACACCAGAAGCTAAACTAGAATTAATTCGTCAGTATCAAGAAGAAGGTCATTTAGTAGCGATGACAGGAGATGGTACTAATGATGCTCCAGCTTTGGCTCAAGCTGATGTGGCCGTGGCTATGAATACTGGGACACAAGCAGCGAAAGAAGCTGGTAATATGATTGATTTGGATTCAAGTCCAACTAAACTTATTGATATCGTCAGGATAGGAAAGCAGCTTTTAATGACAAGGGGAGCTTTGACAACGTTTAGTATTGCCAATGATGTTGCAAAATACTTTGCGATTATCCCTGTCTTATTTTATGCCATTTATCCACAATTAGCGACCTTAAATCTGATGAGATTAAGTAGTCCCACTAGTGCGATCCTATCAGCAATTATTTACAATGCACTAATTATTGTGGCATTAATTCCTCTGTCCTTAAAAGGGGTTAGTTATAAAGAGATGCCAGCCAGCCAAATTTTACGGCATAATTTAATGATTTATGGTATAGGCGGATTAGTTGCTCCGTTTATTGCGATTAAGTTAATAGATATGGTGTTGACAGCTTTTGGTGTGGGCTAAGACATAAAGAAGGAGAGACGTAAAATGAAGTCGTTTATCAAAGAAAATATGCAACCTGCTTGTCGGTTATTGGCGTTAATGACGCTAGTTTGTGGATTAGGCTATACGCTTTTAGTGACAGGAATTGGTCAAGTAATGTTTAATCAACAGGCCAATGGAAGTCTTGTGACAGTTTCTGTTGCAGATGGCAGTAAGAAAACGGTTGGTTCCTATTTATTAGGTCAACGATTTTCTGACCCTCATTATTTGATTGGGCGTCCAGTAGGTACTGCAAGTCAGTTATCGCCAGTTAGTGTGGAGCAGCGAGAATTAGTTGACAGGCGGGTGGCTTTTTTTAAAGCAATTGATCCCACGAATCAAGCAGAAATACCGATGGATTTAGTGACACAGTCTGGAAGTGGCGTAGATCCTGATATTTCATTACAAGCAGCCTTTTATCAAGTTGGTAGAATTGCTAGAGAAAGAGCTCTCTCTGAAAAAGAGGTTGAGAAAGTGATTCATAACCATACAACGGGTCAAATTTTTGGTACAATTGGAGAGCCACGAGTAAATGTGCTAGGTGTGAATGTTGCTTTAGATGAATTAAAGTAGAGCGGAAAGTGTGGGGGAAACATGAGAGAAGAGCTAGAGCGACCAGATCCTGATCAACTGTTGCGTCAAGTGATTCAGTTGGAGACAACAGGAACAGGTAAATTGAAAGTTTTCTTTGGCTATGCCGCGGGAGTTGGTAAAACTTATGCTATGTTAAAAGCAGCAAAAAAACAACTTGCGGCGGGCAAGGATGTTATTTTAGGTTACATTGAACCCCATGTTCGCCCAGATACGTTAGCATTGATTGCTGGTTTTGAAAGTATTCCGACAAAAAAGTTACCTTACAAGAATATGATACTTGAAGAGTTTGATTTAGATGCGGCATTAACATTAGCCCCAGATATCATTCTAGTGGATGAATTGGCACATACTAATGTCTTGGGTTCTAGGAATAAGAAACGTTACCAAGACATAGAAGAATTACTGCGTGCTGGAATTGATGTTTATACGACTGTTAATGTGCAACATTTAGAAAGCTTAACCGATATTATTGAGGAAATTGCTCATATTCGCGTACAAGAGACTGTGCCAGATAGTTTTATGAGTCACGCTGAAATTAAGCTAATTGATATTGAGCCAGAAGAACTATTGAGTCGTTTAAAAGAGGGGAAAATTTATCGACCGGAACGTGCTAGAAAAGCGATGAATCACTTTTTTACCAAAGATAATTTGAAATTATTAAGAGAAATCGCGATTCGTAAAGCAGCGGATCATATTAGTCGGGACAATCGGATTGAAGAAGGCTATCAGGAAAAGCGCGCCCATGTACGATTATTGACCTGCCTTTATAATTTGGATTATCAAGGGGCTGAAAAGTGTGTTCGGTGGACAGCTCGATTAGCTGATGCTCTTCACGGCGAATGGGTAGTTTTATCTGTTGAAAAAAGTGACGATGAGCTTTCAGAAGAAGAGCAGGTTAGGTTAAAAGAAACGATGAATTTAGCCGAACGTTTAGGAGCCGAAGTTGTAACCTTAGTGGGAGACCATCCAATTGAGGTTATCGCCCAGTATGCTAAATTGACAAGTGTAACTGACATCATCTTAGGAAAATACCGACGTCAGCGATTTGGATTATTTAAATGGTTGAAAAGAGACAGTGAAGATGAGTTGATGAAACGCTTAAAGCATGTTGAATTACATCTGACTCTTTTAGCAGAAAAAGACCCTTATCGACCAAAAAAAATTTTTTCGATAAAGCGTTGGTTACCACAAAAAATATCACTTATGGATGTATTAAAAACAGCTGGTTTGTTAATAGCGGCAACGCTTTTATCAGAAGTGGTCACCTACTTGGGGATTGGGGATCAAAATGTTATTATTGTTTACTTGTTGTTTGTGGTAATGATTTCTAGAGTCACGACAGGCTATTTATACGGCATTATTGGCTCAGGAATCAGTGTTATTCTATTCAATTGGTTTTTCGTCGAACCATTGAATTCATTGACTGTTTATAAACCAGGTTATCCAATTACGTTGCTAATTATGTTGATCAGTGCACTTTTTACTAGTAATATGATGATTCGCTTGAAAAATCAAGCACGAGATTCTATTGAAAAAGAACATCAAATGGAAGTTCTTTACGACTTAAATAAAAGCCTGTTATCGACTCGTGACTTAACAAAAATAGTTCAAGTAACAAATGACTATCTTGTCCAAGCTGTTGAGCGAAGTGTGATTTTTTATACAGAGAAGCCTCATGAAAAGCAAATTTTAAACATTTTACCACATAAAAATAGAGCTGCATCACAGGTGTTGGCTTCTGAGGATGAACAAGCTGTTGCCAATTGGGTATTCAACAATCATAAAATAGCTGGCTTTGGAACAGATACCTTGATGGGAGCAAAAGCTATTTATTTCCCGGTGATCTCGCAAGGAAAGGTTTTAGCGGTGATTGGGATTCTGATTGATAAAAAACAGCCATTAACATATGAAGAACAAAACTTTCTCAAAATGTTAGCCTCTCAGCTTTCTTTAGCTTTAGAGAGACAACGGTTAGCCACAGAACAGCAGCAGATAATGGTGGAAAATGAAAAAGAAAAGATGCGAGGGAATTTACTTCGAGCGATTTCTCATGATTTACGTACGCCACTTACGGGAATTTTAGGTGCTAGCTCGGTATTATTGGAAGAAGATCAGATATTACCAATGGATTTGAAGAAAAGCCTTCTTACTGATATGAAGGAAGATGCTGAATGGTTGATTCGAATGGTTGAAAATTTGTTATCGGTTACTCGAATTGATGAGGGAACGATGTCTGTTAAGAAAACAGCAGAGGCTGTCGAAGAAGTGGTAGGCGTTGCGGTAGGAAAGATTCGCAAACGGTTTAAAGGACAACCATTAGTAGTAAAGGTACCTGATGAGTTGCTACTGATTCCGATGGATGGTACCTTGATTGAGCAGGTATTAATTAATCTGATAGAAAATGCCATCAAGCATTCTCATTCTGAAGAAGCCGTGACGATTACGGTTAAAAAGAAACCAGATTTTGCTGTTTTTGAAGTGGGGGATGAGGGGGTTGGGATTGCTAAAGAGAGAATTCCAACCTTATTTCAACCCTTGGGAGAATCAGATCAGGATATTCCAGTCGATTCTTCTAGAGGGATGGGGATTGGTTTATCCATCTGTAAAACAATTGTGACAGCACATGGTGGAACTATTGAAGCGGTAAATAAAGCCCAAGGTGGGGCAGTATTTAGATTTTCATTACCACTAAAAGAAGGGGTGGAAATATGACAACAACCATATTGATTATTGAAGATGATATTGCCATTGTGAACTTTATGACAGCAATTTTACAAGGGAATTCCTATAAAGTTTTGCGTGCAGCCAAAGGGACGGAAGGGATTAGTGTGTGTGCGACAGAATCTCCTGATGTGGTTATTTTGGATTTAGGTTTGCCAGATCAAGATGGCATTGAAGTCTTAAAAAATATTAGAAGTTGGTCTGAAGTGCCTATTATTGTGGTTTCTGCCAGAAGTACTGAAGGGGAAAAAGTTTTGGCACTAGATGAAGGAGCAGATGATTACATTACCAAACCGTTTGGGACCTCTGAGTTATTAGCGAGAATTCGAACGGCTCTTAGACATCGAAAGAAAAAAGAAAGTTTACAGGGAGCATTAAAAAATGGGGCGTTTGAAATAGATTTTGATAAACGAGTGGTTCAAATTGAGGGAGAGCAAGTTCATCTAACACCAACTGAATACAAAATTATTCAAATTTTGGCAATGAATAGCGGAAAAGTTTTAACTCATGATTATTTGTCTAAAGAAGTATGGGGGCCTTATTCTTTGGAGAATCAGTCGTTGAGAGTAAACATGTCTAATATTCGGCGTAAAATTGAAAAAAATCCTGCTGAACCAGTTTACATTTTAACTGAGATTGGCGTAGGTTATCGTATGGCTGAAAGCTAAAAGTGGATGAACTAAGGGTCTGTAAAGTGATATTTGGTATTATAAATGGACGGAGATGAGATGGGAACATAAACTCATTTTTTTATGAGAATTGTAAAAATGGCAATGTATTTTTAAGTATGAAGATTCTTGTAAGGTAAAATGACTGTAACTAAGTGGTGAGAAGCTTTTAAACAGTGTTAATGTGACTACAATATCAACCATTGTTTATCGGAATTATTGTGATATTATAACATGGATCAAGTTGTTTTACCACTAGACTTAGAGGTTAAAATTCCAGAAACTGACCTTGTAAAAGCGGTCAATGGATTAGTTGAGTCCATACCTGAAGACATTTTTTATTTAGTTGAAAAGAAAATAGGACGACCAGCCTATCATCCAAAAATGATGATGAAGGTTCTTTTGTATGCCTATACTCAATCTGTATTTTCTGGTAGAAAAATTGAAAGGCTCATGTCAGCTATCGTACAATCAATCGTTTTCGTGTTGTGCCAACTACGGCCGCTCTTCTTGAAGAATGTTTTATTCAATTTCGGTCACAACTAGTCCATTCACAGCTTATCGATAACGAAGCTATTTATAT
>NZ_JCAQHY010000111.1:0-18388 GCF_059621045.1 Vagococcus sp. WN80Y | reverse complement strand
TCAACAGCTGCTTTCAGAAGAAGAAACAGGTAAACTCTATCGCCAACGAAAAATTGACGTCGAACCTGCTTTCGGACATTTGAAGGCTTGTTTAGGGTTCACTCGGTTCTCTGTTCGAGGGAAACAGCAGACACACAATGAAATTGGATTCGCGTTAATGGCAGTAAATTTAAGGAAATATAGGCTAAGTAAGCTGGAAAACAAAGAGGATTCTCCTAATAATCTAAAAAATAGAAGACTGAAAATCATTTTTTACGATTTTCGGTCTTCTATCTTAAGGTTCTTCGGACTTACGTCCCAAACTCTTTTTTTACTATTCATTATATAGCTCTTTTATCCTTTTTTGTCACAATAAATAAATATGATCAAACGTAATTTTTATTTTATACTGACCTATTTTTTCCAATGTTTGAGCTTGAACCACAGTCTTAATCTCTTGATCAGTCAACTTAAACTTATTTGGCACAACCAAATCAAAAAGAATCATCTCACCATCACCATGAACCAGTGTCCTAATATCATGGGCTTTCAGTTCCACATCTATCGAGCGAATAATCGCCTTTATCTCTTGGTGAATCACTTGTTGCATTTGATCATGCAAATTGACCGGATCAATATGGCATACCAAATCAACTCCCAGTTTTTTTCTAAATTTATATTCTATTTCATCAATTCGTTCGTGAGCCCTCGTTAAATCCCAGCGATCGTCTATTTCTATATGAACTGATGCAAAACATTTGTTAGGCCCGTACTGATGAATTAATAAATCATGATACCCAATAATATCAGAGACCTCTGACAAATAAGCCTTCATTAGATCTATCTGACTTTGATTAGGGCGTAACCCCATTAATTCATCAATAAACTCACGAATGAGCTGAATTCCACTATAAATAATGTAACAAGCAATCAATAATCCTACATACCCATCAATTTGTATGCCAGTTAAGCCTTCAAACCCAGCTGAAACCAGCACCATAATGGTTGTATAAACATCATTCAAACTATCTTTCGACGCAGCCACTAATGTATTCGAATTTATTTTTTTAGCCACTCGCTGATAAAAAACACCTTGCCAAACCTTTATTAGAATTGACAACACTAAAATAATTAAAATAATTGGCGTAACCTTAACACTCTGTGGCTCCCTAATTCGCTCGATTGAGGTTGTTAAAAATTGAAATCCCACAAACGTAATTAATAATGACACCATCATGCCACTAATATACTCAAACCGTTCATGCCCATATGGGTGCTCCTTGTCCGCAGGTTTTCCTGAAATATAAAACCCAACTAACGTCAAAATCGACGATACCGTATCAGATAAATTATTCATTGCATCTGCCATAATCGAAACACTGCCTGAAATAAGTCCTATAACCAATTTACCAACAAAAAGTAACAGATTTGAGAACAAGCCTACTTGTCCTGCAAAGGAGCCAAAAGCTGTTCTCAAATCTGTCTGCTTAGTCTGTTGCTTTGTTTCAAACCACTTAATCAAAAAATTTATCATCCATAATCCCTACTTACTTTTTAGAGTATAAAAAATACTATATGACTAAATCCCGTATTTGTATAGGAAAATGACTTAACTTTTAGTGACTTCTTATTATTTAGAATTCCCCAATTCAGATAATGCCTACCCCTTCTTTAATTATTAGGAGCCCCTTGAAATTAATCTGTATCTTGCCGATTAGAAAAGCTTCCCTTGATCTTATCTATGAGAGTTTTACTTACAAAACTGTTCAATATTTTCAGCACCATCTAGATTGCGAGTAGACTCATGAACAATAAACAGCATTTTCTTATAACGAAGCTCCTGGGTCACTCGCTTCTTTTTACAATCAACGTAAACACTTTTGTACTCAATCAACCACAACTATGTCAGTTTCAAAGCTCGGACAATTTGCAATCGTATCCTTAACAGGACAAGTAGTCTCAATAAATTGAATAAAAGCCTCAATCTCGGCTCGCGTGTTAGCTGCTTCAATCTGATACGTTGTTTTAATATGAGAAAACCCTATTTTGACCTCTGGCTTCCCTTTAAGTCGATCAGAATCAATCTCTCCCTGAATAGCCACAGTCATGCGAATCAAGTTAATCTGATGACTTTGATAGAAAAAACGGCCTACCATCATTTTGCAGGCTCCCAGCGAGCACAATAACGCCTCTAAAGGATTCATTGCTTCATTAGTTCCACCAGCATTCTCAGGCTCATCAATCATAAATTCAAAGTCTCTTGCCGTACATCTCAGCTTAAGTCCACCTAAAGATTCTACCTGCGCATGCAATACTTGTTTAGCCATAATTCTCCTCCTCTAGTCTGCTTCTTTCCTTAACTGTACGCCAGTTTTCTCAGTATTTCAAGACAAAAAAGAAGCTGGACATAAGTTCATCACAGCTTCTTCTATCAATTAAATTTTAATTTCCTTTTTCTTGCTCAATAGCTTTTAGTCCAGCCATATTCAACAAATTCCAAGGCGTATCAAACTCTGGTTGGAAGAACATATCAGCATAAGCTAACTGATCAATCGTATACTTCGTTTGAATGGCAATAGAAATGGCGTTAATATTAGCTGTTAAATCATGCTTAGACATAATTTGGGCGCCTAAAATCACACGACTTTCTGGGCTATAAACCAGTTTAAACATGACACGCTCTTTCATATTAGCTGGCACAAAATCCATCAATGTATCTTGGTCAAGATAGACAGATTTTGTGTCGATTTCTAAACGAGAAGCCATCTGGTCATTTAAACCTGTTGAAGCAAATTTATAATCAAAAACACGTAAAGCTGACGAACCTTGTACTCCTGGGAAAGGATAAGTGGCTTCTACTAAATTCTTAGCAGCAAAGCGTCCTTGACGGCGTGCATTGGTAGCAAGCGAAATATTAACCTCCGTATTCCCCGGATTGTATTGAATGAGTGTCGCATCACCAACAGCAAACACATCCTCTTCACTCGTACGCATGTAAGCATCTGTTTTAATCATCCCATTAGGTAATAGTTCAACAGCGCCTTTTAGCCAAGCTGTATTTGGCCGAACCCCTGCAGACATAACGACTAAATCAGCTGGATATTCTCCTTTATCAGTGATCACAGAACGAACCTGATCCTCACCAGTAAAGCTAACCACAGACTCGCCCATCGCAAGCGTGATGCCATTATCAGTCATCTCTTTTTCAAGAACATCAGTAAACTGCTTATCAAGATAAACACCCAGAGGACGCTCGATAATATCAACTAATGTGACCTTTTTACCCGCCTTAGCAAACGACTCCGCCGCCTCTATTCCGATATAGCCAACACCGATTACCACAACATCTTGAATGTCTGGATCGACTGATTTCATTTTCAAATCAATCGTATCTTGACGGCCACGCATGGTTTCAATATTTTTCAGTTCTTTCCCTGGTACAGGTAAAATAAATGGATTCGCTCCTGGACTTAAAATAATCTTATCGTAAGTCTCGACACGAGTTTCTCCTGTCAGATGATCTAGAACTTGTACCTGATGCTTGTCAGCTTCTAGTTTTGTAATTTCCTGATTTGTATAAACGTGAACCCCACGTTTTTCCATCTCTTCTGCTGTCATATAACGGATTGAATTTACATCCTTGACAACTCCCTCGAGATACATTTGCGTTCCTCAACCCATAAATGAGATGAAGTCGCCTTTTTCATACCACTGAATCTCAGCACCAGGATGCGTCAACAATAATTCTTCGACAGCTTCATACCCACCATGAGAAGATCCTAAAACGATTACCTTCATGAAAATCCCTCCTAATTTATAATAGTTACAATCTAAGTATATAGGAAAGTTGTCCAAAAAAGGAATGATATGCCTACAAAGTATAAAAATCATTTAATCAGCTTGAGATTTTGTGAAAGCTTAGCACTGCTTTTTTTAATGCCTCATCTGTACCATGTTGAAGGAAATAATCATAAAAAAATGGACGCTGTAAAATTGGTAAGATCAAGTCCTTATCCACTTGTGGTAAAATCTCAACTAAGGATTTTTGCGAGAGTAGCTTCAGTTGCTTCAACTCAGCAGTATTTGCCTGTTTTCTCGCGGCCTCGACTTTTGGATAGCCTCCACCGAAAGGCTCTTCCATCAATTTTTCTAATGTAAATCTTAAATTAAGCTCGGCCCCCCAGCCAAAGTTTAAGCCTAATGGGAATGAAAGAGCGTTACCTGCATTAATTTGGCTAAATAAGTAAGCTTCTGACGGGTTAGCCACAGACCCACAAATAACATCTGGCAAAGAATTACACGCTAACATCATTCCTGTTCCAGAACTACACCCGGTCACCACAAAATCAACCGCCTTGGAGCTCAGTAGCAGACTGATAGCTAGACTCATCTGAACGTAGCTATAGGTTGCCTCTTCAGAAGGATATACCCCAAAATTGATTATTTCCACCGACTTGCCTTTGCACGCTGTACGTAATTCACGTTCTAGTATAGGATTTTTATCTTTTTGGGAACTTGCATTTACTATCCCTATTTTCATGCTTAGCTCCTTTCATTTTTTCTTTATTATAACAAAAAAACGTACGTATCACATGTTAGTTTATGATACGTACCTCTATATGACTAGCTGACTACCGTGTATGAATCAATCGTTTTTCCATTTTCATCTATTAATTCTAACCAACTATTAGTCCCGCCAAAATATAAGAACAGCCCAACTTCATTGACGCTTTTTAAAATAATATCCTCGGTTGTTTCAAAATCCTTAAATTGAGTGTGATGATCTGAACGAATTTTTTCTCCCATTTTCGCAGAAAAGCCGACTGACCCATCCTTATTTAAATCTGCTTTAGGCTTCATTTTTGCCCCAGCCTTAATCAGCATTTCATTCCGCTTTTGCCACAAAACCGTTGCTTTACTTTCTCTAGCATCCACATGAAACTCAATTTGACTAACTTCTTTACTCCATCGGTGCTGAGCCTTTGCTGGTTTTTTCTTAACAGGCGCCACAACAGGTTTGGGTGCTAACGAATAGCCAAATGTTTCCAAAATAGTCCTTAGAGTGCCAACATAAGCGCCTACTACTTTAACAGTACTAGCTGGAACTTTAATAGCCGAACGTTTTTGGTCAGCTAACTTAAGCCCATTTTTTTCGGCCTCCTCAACCAGTAGCTGCTCCAAATAATTCAATTCAATCTCCCAAGTCGGCCGTATCGTGATAATCTGATCCACCTCAACTAATCGTTGCTCATCCTCTTTCACTGTCTGACCAATTTCAGTAATGCCCTGCTCCTTAACCAACAAATAAACAGCAGGCTTCTCCAAACTAAGCTCAGTTCCGTTGATGATCTCTATGATACCTTGATTGTCTAACAATTGAATCTGGGTCCGCCCCTCAGTAATCATTACATCTAACTTGATTTCCATTGCGTTCTCCTTTTCGTCAACCTAATGTCGACAAGGTTATTTTTCACATTAATAATAGCATAGTTTAAGCCATTCTTAACCGATCATGCTCACCATCACCCATCAAATAACTTAGACAAAACTTAGCAAACAATGATAGGCATATGATACACTTAAGTTCTATAATAGCTAATGAAAGGAGGCAAATAGGATGAACTGGTTTAAACTGCTCCAACAAGCAATCGACTATATCGAAGCACATTTACTAGAAAAAATCACTTATGAAGAGGTTGCTAAAGAAGTACACATGCCTTCTTATAACTTCCATCGAACCTTTAGCTTAATGGCCGGCATGACAGCTAATACCTACATTCGAAATCGGCGGTTATCTATGGCTGGACATGAGCTTCAGACAACCTCGCAGAAAGTGATTGATATTAGTTATAAATACGGTTACGAAACACCCGAAAGCTTCACTAAAGCATTTACTCGCTTTCACGGTGTTTCACCAAAAGCTGCTAAGTTGAGTGGTACTCAGTTACTATTATTTAACCCTCTGATCATAAAATTGTCACTGGAAGGTGGTACAGCTATGAATTACAGGATTGAACAGACTGAAAAGAAACACTTTGTCACACAAGTCAAAGCCTTTAAAAATGAAACGATGAACGATGAAGACACCTTAGACATTCCAAACTTTTGGAACGAGCTATACACTAACAAAAGAATCGATCAACTAAAAGCACTACGACCCACAGGAAAAAAAGACCTTTATGGGTTGTGTAGTCCCACAACGACCAATGAGCTAACCTTTGATTATGGTATTGGCGTCTTAATTGATGAGCATTCGACCTCCTTTGAAGCACAGGACTTAATTAATCAAGGCTTTCAGTTTTGGGACATTGACGCAAGAACTTACGCCGTCTTCAATGGCTATGGAACCAACGGCGATTGCATTGGCGACATGTGGAGTCAATTTCTAAAGGAATTTTCACCACAAACAGGCTATGAACAAACCGATCATACCGACTATGAAATTTATTTTGAATCAGCTGAGAACGACTTATTCTGCGAACTGTGGATACTAGTCGAAAAAGCACCATAACCTACACTAACACCCCTCAATTCCCCATCGAAGAAGGTGGAATTGAGGGGTGTTCTCTTTAAAAAACGAATTGGTTTTAATTAATTCTTTCGCTTCTAACCTATCACTCTGCTAAGGCCTGCTCTACAGTTCGCATAAAATCATCCTTGCCATAAAAATCCTCCTTCAATAACTCAGGAAAGATTTCTTTAAAAAAGTACACAACAGATGGACGATGCCCATAACTTTTTATCGTCTGCACCGACTCGACAAACATCTCTTTATAAACCGATTCTGGGTTATTTTTGATGATTTCCTCAAAGGACTCATACAGTAGATCGACCTTATCCGCAACTGCAAGTAATTCTCCTTCCAAGCTATCATCCTTCCCCTCGAACAATCGACGACGATAAATAGCTTGAAATTCTGACGGGATCTCTTGATTAATAAACTCATCTGTCATCTTCTCTTCAACCGTTTGAAGCATCCCACGAAGCTCGCGACTCGCATATTTTACAGGAGTTTTAATATCACCAATAAACCGTTCAGTATAGTCGTGATTCAACGCCTTTTCATATAACATTTTCCAATCAACTTCGACCCCGTTCACTTCTTCAATATCCCCTAAAACTTGAGCAATAGAAGCCACTCGAAAAGAATGAGCCGCTACTGTGTGCTCAGTGAACTTGAAAAAGCCTGGCGCCCGATTGATTTTTTCCAAGTTCGTGAGTCCTAAAATAAATTCGTTTAAGCCCATTGCGATTCCTCCTTTAACTTGTTCAATTAATTTTTTCTATCATACCATTAATTGACACAGAGTCAAAGTCTTAGCTCCCTCTAAAAAACCATTCACCACGGTAGTTATGATTTCCCCATGATTACTGAACCAATTCGAGCTTTTCACCTTGAATAAAGCCCTGATACTCACCATAAACAATCACCTCATCGGCTAACGCTACCGTTTCGCCCGAGCTGTTAATCACTTGATAAGGAATGCCATCAGATTCAACTACAAATCGCTCACTCTTGCCGATTTCTGCTGGGTTAATTGCATCTGTCTTTACGATAGTCCCACTCATTTTGACATAAGTCTTTAAAGGTACTTCGCCATTTTGATAGGCTTCATTAGAAAATTCCTGAGCACTCACTTTAAGCCGTTGAGCACTTTCACGATCAAATTCCGCTTGACTATTTTGTTGACTTTGACAACCACTCACTACCAAAGCAAGCATCATAATCCCTATAAAAAGACTCAGCTTTCTATTTAAAAACATTTGTTTCACCTACCTGATGAAGCTTAGAACAATTCCAATAAACGCTCCCCCCGATTAAACTTGGCAAAATGAAAAATCCAATCGGCGGTCTCACTACGAAAGCAATCACCAAAACCACTAAAAGAGCGACATTAATCAAACTAATGTACCACTTTTTAAGCAAATAGAAAACAGCAATTTGAGCAAGCTGACGATTTTCTTTTTGCGGATTGCGAACATAGAAATAGAGTAGATTCACTAGCAACCCAACTGCTAAAACGGCAAGCATCAGAAAAAATGGCAATAAACCTTTAACACTCGACTTTACTATAACCGAACTATCAACTAAGCAAATCACCACCATCAAACTAACAAGCAGGTCATAACAAAACGTCTGCTTAAATCCTTGAAGAAAAAAAGTAACATAATCTCGTGTAACAGCCAACTCTTTCTGATAGAGCCACGTATCAAGGCATTTCAGTAAAGCAAAAAATGAGGGCGCTAATAAGAGGCTAGCCACTAAAAAGAAGAGACTATTTTTAAGAGTCAAAGCCGAGACTGATAAAAGTAATAGTAGCGGACTGGTTGTTAGAGTAAAACAAACATTTAACATCAACAGATTGTAACTCAGTCGAAATAGCTTAGCGTAAACATTATTATCCAAAAATTCCTCTTTTTTCATGTCAGCTCCCCCTCACTAGCCCTTCATTCCAGAAGTAGCAATTCCCTCTACAAAATACTTTTGCATAGCCAAAAAGACAACTGCCACTGGCAAAATTGACACCACAGATGCTGCCATAATCAGCGCATACTCAGCATCATAAAGAGAAACAAACATTTTCAAGCCAAGTTGAATTGTTTTATTCTCAGTTGAAGACAAATAAATAAACGGTCCCATGTAATCATTCCACGTATTAACAAAGGTAATGATCGTCAAGCTAGCTAAAGCTGGCTTAGTTAAAGGTAAAATAATCTTACGATAAATTCCCCACTCAGTCAGTCCATCAATCCGAGCACTCTCACATAGCTCATCTGGAATACTTGAATAGTACTGCTTCAATAAAAAGACGCCAAATGCACTGAAAGCCTGCATCAAAATCAGTGACAAGAGCTTATCCGTCAAACCAAGCTTTCTCATCATAATAAACTGGGGAATCATGTAAACTTGCCAAGGAACCGCAATCGTGCCAATGTACGCTAGAAACAGCGCATCGCGCCCCTTAAAGCTTAATTTTGAGAAGCCATAAGCCGCAAAGCTACTAGTAAATAATTGAATAACAGTGATAATCACACTTAAAAATGCCGTATTCTTAAAAAAAGTGAGTAACGGTATCGTTGACCATATTTTCGAGTAGTTGTCCCAATGAAACTCTTTCGGTACCCATTGAATCGGTACAGTAAAAACCTGATTATTAGTTTTTACTGACGAAGAAAGCATCCAAAAAAACGGAATTAACACGAGAATGGATAAAATAGCTAAAACGATAAAGGTCACGATTTTTCCCAAACTAACTGACGACACTTTTTTAGCTCTTTGATTCACAACTTTTTTTGTTGATATTCCCATTAAAAATTCCCCTCCCTATGCTCTTTCTTGTCGTTGATTCCACTTAAATTGGATGACTGTTACGCCCAATACAATCACAAATAGAATTAATGAAATAGCTGACGCGTAACCAAAATTAAATTTAACAAAGGCCTCATTATAAATTTGATAAACAAGAACATTTGTAGCTCGACCAGGCCCACCATCTGTCATTACTTGAATCAGGTCAAAAACTTTAAAACAATTAATTACCAGCATTACGGTCACAAAAAAAGTCGTTGGACGCAAAGATGGTAACGTGACATGCCAAAATTTCTTAGATGTATTCGCCCCATCCATAGATGCTGCCTCATACAATTCATTGGGAATACTTTGTAAGCCTGCCAGATAAAGGATCATATAATAACCCATCCCTCGCCAAACACTTACAATCACCACTGCCCACAAGGCCCACTGAGAGCTCGATGTCCAGCCAGGAGGATTGGAAATAAAAACACTTAAAAACTGATTGATAGGCCCCAAAGTTGGGTGAAAAAGCATATTCCAAACAACCGCTATCGCAACAAGTGACGTCACATAAGGAAAGAAAAATGCTGTCCTAAAAAAGTTCATGCCTTTTAATTTACGATTGAGTAACATCGCCAACCCCAATGAACAGATAATCGTCAATGGTACCACGCCAATTGTATATAGAAACGTATTTTTAAGTGAGATCCAGAACGTCTCATCATTGATCATTTTTGTAAAATTTTTAACCCCTACAAATTCTGGCGTGCCAAATGAATCCCATTTCATAAAAGCTAAAACAAAAGAAAACACAACAGGCACTAAGGTAAAAATAAAGAAACCAGCAAAGTTTGGTAAAATAAACGTCCAAGCAATTAACGTATTCTTCTGTTTTAAACGTGTTTTTTTTGATGATTTAGTTGATAACTCCATAAAAGAACCCCTCCTTTTCTTCTACCAGTTAGGCTTATAGTTACGTACTCACACAACCATAAGCCTTGATCTGATAGCTTTTCAATCCTATTTTATTCGTCTAATTCTTGTTTAACTCTTTTTTCCATATTAGCAATGCCTTTTTCAGGTGTTTCATCGCCAACTAAAATCAACTCATGCTCTTCCTGAAGGATTTTATCAATCGCTCCGCCTTTATCATGAACAGGGAACTCAATGCCAATAGTATCAGGTCCGAAGGCTTTTTTAGAAATAGCGTCATTCGGCATGCCCTCTTTAGAGAAATAAATATCATCAATCTCTGCCGTTTTATACGATGGCACAACGCCGACACCTGCTAAAATTTTGGCCCCTTCTTCACCTGTTGCAAAATCAAGAAACTTTTGTGCCCACTCTTGATTTTTTGAATTCTTACTAATGGCAAAAGCGGTTGGCGAGCCAAAGGTTGTTACTTTATCAGATTTTTCTTTTTGAGGCATCGGTGCAATTCCCCATTCAACTGAGGTATCCTCTTTTTCCTTAGAAGCCAATACACCGGCCATATACCAAGTTCCCATTGGCATCATGACAGCTTTCTCAGTTTCAAATTGAGACGCATAAGTCGTTTGCGTTGATTTTGCAGTACCATAGTCCATAATGACGCCGTCTTTTTGTAATTTCAATGTCCGATCATAGTAATCTTCAAAAAAATCATACGTTGGCTCGGTTAACAACGAGTCATTTTGCGCGCCTGCAACAGCTTGTAAAACAGAGCGCCATGTATGATGATACGCACCATATACCTTATCACTGTCCTTACCTGTCGTTAATTTTTTCGCTAATTGATCATACTCTTCCCACGTTAGATTTTCTGGGTAATCAAGCCCTGCCTCATCAAAGGCTTTTTTGTTGTAATAAAGAACCCAAAAATCTGTCCGATAAGGTTGTGCATACGTTTTACCATCAATTTTGAAATAGTCATACATATCTTGAGATTTAGTAACATCAATATCTTTTTCGATGTGGTCACTTAAATCAACCAGTTGATCCCGTGTCGCATAGGTCGAATAAGATAAGAGGTTTTTCATAGTAAGGATATCGGTTTTGTCTCCACCAGCTAACATAGTTGTCAATTTATCATCATACTGAGCAGCTTCTATGTCGATTGCTTTAACCGTCACCGTTGGATTCTCCTTCTCAAAGGCTTTGAAAAGTGCTTCAAATTCTGGAGTTGTATCATAATTCCAAGTAGAAACCGATAATTCAACCTTGCCATCCTTACCAGCCTTCGAACCAGCTGATTTATCACTATCGCCACATCCCACTAAAGCCAAACCGCCTAAGACAGCTGTTGCCATAACTAAAGCTAAACTTTTTTTAACCATTTTCATTCTGTGTATCCTCCATGATTTCTTATTTTTGATTCGATTAACCAAACTCATTACCAATAAAGTGACCACGCCTGCGATAATCTAACTAAAGCTTCAACATAATAATAGTCCCCCCAGATGGTACATTCATTGACCCCCTTTGCGCTATTTTTATCGTAAACACCTTCTAATAAAAGCCCATTAGAATTTGGTACTTCTTTTGTGGTGTAACCACGAGCAAGTGCCTGCATCATCAAAACGGCTTCTTTTTCATATCGCTGGCGGGACTCATTACTTAAAGGGAGCTGTCTCGCTAGTTCTAAAAGCCCACAAACCGCAATTGAAGCTGCCGAACTATCTCGTTCTTCGCCACTTCCATCTGTAAAAACTAAGTCCCAATAAGCCACTTTATCTGCTGGAAGTTGCCCAATAAAATAATCAGCCAACTGACACGCCGTTTCTAAAAAGCTCTCATCCCCCGTATGTAAATAACTCAATGTAAAGCCGTAAATCCCCCAGGCTTGTCCTCTAGCCCAACACGAATCATCTGCAAACCCTTGAGCTGTTTCACCACGCAAAGCCGCTCCTGTCTTAGTATCAAAAAAGTAAGTATGATACGTCGTAAAATTATCTCGGACAATATAACGCTGCGTTTGCTTAGCGTGAGCATAAGCCGCCTCCCGATAACTAGAATCACCTGTCATATTTGAAGCAAAATACAGTAAAGGTAGATTCATTAAACAATCAATGATCATCCGACCATTTTCATTTGGATCAGCTAAATCGCCCCAAGCTTGAATAATTTGTGCCTTCTCACTATAGCGAGTCATCAACTCATCCGCCGCAGCCACCGCTAGTTCAGCCGATTCCTTTTGTCCTGTCACTTGATAGTCTGCCACGGCGGATAACGTATAAAGGAAGCCGATATCATGGGTTTCTAACGCCACTTTGTCCACTAAGCGCTGCTTAAAAGAGGCCATCTGCGTTGCGATAACCTTGTCAAAGCGAGAATCCTTCGTTAGCTCCTTTCCTAAAAATAACATCCCCAACCAGAAGCTAGCTGTCCAATCAATATTGTCCTCAGGTTGATAAACTAACCCCACAGACGCTGCTGGTGGTACCTTTGACTCAAAGGTCTCCAGATTATCAGCTAACTTTTGTAACACTGCGTCCTTCTCTTGCTCTAACCAATTCCACTTACTCTTCATTTATTAACGGCCACCTTCTCATTTAGTTTGCTTAAAAATCATACTCTGGCAATAATCCTTTGCCACTCCTTGTTCACTCTGTAGCAGATAAACCGCATCATTCTCTCCCTGATGATTAGCATAACTTTCCCGACAACACCTCAGCTCTCCACCAGTCAGTTTTAGCATTAGCCCATCATCAGATTCTTGCCAACTAGCAGTTTCTTTAGTTACTATCGGCTCGCTTTTACTGACAAAATTTTGACACACAGTATGGGTGCCGACTGTTTTAAAGCTTAATTCATCGATTACAGTAACCTTGTTTTCTTCGGTATCAATCCAAAAACGACGAGTAAACCGCTCTAACCCTGCCTCATCAGGATAAACAGCTGACAGCTCTAACGAGAACTCAACCTTTTCCCCATGCTCACTTAGCGTTACCTCTTGGCTATGATAACTACCAAATCGTTGTTCATAGCCATTAATAACAGGAACAGAATGCCCCAACGACCGGTTGGTTAAAATCGAATACCGAATTTCATTATCAAAATAGGCCTTCGTATACTCCCCAGCCCCTAAATCCGTTAACCATAGCTTTTGACCATTACCAATAATAAAGTGCCCGACGTCATTGTGATTATGACTTTCGTCATTCCCCCCCGCCTTAGCCGCAAAAATAAAATTTGGCTGGCGGATAATCAACCATTCCGCATCGGGAAAATACGTCAATGGCTCTGCCGTTAAAAACTGATTAACAGCTTTTGTCCCAACCAGATTTCGATAGAGATGAGCCCATCGATAACAATGGTCAAAATCAAGACCATTCGCTTGCTGATAAGGTGGAACTCCCACGCCAAACTGTTGTTGACAACTACTCATTAAGCCAGTCGGTAACTCGACATCATTGACATCAGAAAACGGCACGAATTCGTTCTGATTGATCAAAGCACCATAGGGAAAGCCTGCAATTGCACGGAGCTTATCTTTTTTCAAATAGCGATCATCCCCATAAACTGCCTGATATTTTTCAGCAAAATAAAGATAATAACCAAAACCATAGGCCCAGTATCCAACCCCTTCAAGACAAGCCCCATCTTCTTCATAGGAACCAAGATAAACGTCAAGGGTCGCTTCTAAGCGTACGAGTATTTCCTGCTGTTCTGCTGATCTTGCTGGTAACAATGACAAAGCCGCCATCCCAAGACTACCGGCAACAACCGCACTCCAATTATTCGCCATCTGCTCCCAGCGCCAAGATCTTGCCATTAACGGCTGAAACAATCGCCGATCAACTTCCCGTCGCACTCTCTTCACCACCGAAACTGCCAATTGATCTCCACATAGCTCACAAATCTCTGTCAAGGCCTGACCAGTTTCTGCCGCAAATAAATCAATCGCAACGTCACTTTCCGGAATAAACACCCCTTCAACCTCTTCAAAATGAGCTGGTAATGCCCAAGAATATTCATTGCAAATCTCCCAAATAACATCTTCCAACGCGACTTTCAGCTCTAACTCTTTATTGATAACATAAGCTAAAGCTAGCGTGGCTAGTTGCCGACGTCTTTCAAAATAGCGAGCCTCAAATTCTAAACGATTGCCAGTTTTTATAAACGCTTGATAGGCTTGAAACTCTAAGGTCGGTAAGCCTGGCTCCTCCACCAATCGTCTTGCTGCTCGCAAGATTTCCTCTTTTAATTCGCTAATCATCCATCGACTCTCCTTCTTTACACTCCATAACTAAAGGCCAAAAAATAGCTGACGCCCTTTTTGAGTCACTTTAATCTGCTCGCCTATCATCTCAACTTCTGGTTTGATATGCCCCGCTTCAGTCACACTACCGCCAACCAAACTAATTAATCGATGGTTACCAGCTTCAAGCCAAGTACCTAATTTTGGAAAAGTGCTCTTACTAAAAAATAAGCTTGTATTCGGCTCAGTCACAACTAATTCAGCAGATTGATAACCAGCAACGTTATAAATTGCTGTTTGACCAATAGCTGTTCGGCAGACCACGCCTGATACTGTTTTTGTTACTTGATTTCCCACACTTACTGGGACAGAATAGCCGCCATCATTAGCAAATAACGTGCGAGAAGTCTGAATTTCGTGAATTCTAAGGTGCCATTCATCCAATGGAATAACCGTTGTTTTAATAGCCACATCTGGCCAAGGTGACCAGTAATTAATTACTCGCTCCTCACTTACTTCATAAGCCGTCGTCTCCAACTTTGATCGATAGTAGCGATCCTCTTCACCTAAAGCTAAACAATTATCAAAGCCTCCCTGTTTATAATAAAGACTGCCTTTCGAGACACTAAAGCCAAAGGTTGTTGAATAAACTAATTTGCTGTATTTGCCATCAACATGAGCCTGCTTATTTTCCAGCTGACCACCAACAAATGCCTGAACCTGTCCGCCACACTGGGTCATCAGCATGCGTGCCTCGGGAATTAATTGTCGCTCATGCTCGTAGCTCATCGGCAAAACCTCAGCCAGCCAATAAGGATGATCATCAGGAACCGCTAAAAGTAAAAATGATTTCATTCCCCAATATGGTGATCCCGGCGCATTATAGCCTTCTGCCATGACCAAATTATCATAGTGATAACCAATAGATAACAACCCATCTGTTGTAAAAATATCATGAGACATCCAACGTTGCATATTGCGACTAATAATCCCCTTAATCTCTCCCCAAGGAAGGGCTTCCACATCTGCGAAAACTAAGGCAGACCAGAAAGAGCATTGGGCAAAACGGTACGTTAAGCTACGTCCAAATGGTAAAGCTTCGCCATCTTCTGCAAACCAATACTTAAAGGTTTGGGCAAATTTTTTGGCTCTTTTTTTCATTAGGAGACTACGCTCCAGATCGTCTTCTGCCATGACCTTACTGTAAATCAAGCTGTAATAATGAATAGCAAATGACACGTAATAATCGATTTGTGATGCGACACCATCACAATACCAGCCATTACCAAGATAAAAGGATTCAGCAACGGCCAAATCTGCCTCCATTTGCAACTGATTCCATGGTTGACCACAATGCTTAAAAGCCAAATTAACTAACACTCGAAAGAATACCCAATTATTAACTGGCATCTCCTTCTCATTGATTTGATTGAGCCAGCGATATAAATTTGCCTGCTCATTTTCTGACATCACGTCCCAAGTCTGTTCTTTTGCCAATAAAAGAGTGTTACTCAGTGCGGCCATCTCGACCAAAAGTTGGTCGTAATCCGTGGCATCTCCCCAATAGCTCGGACTTTCTGGATCTGACCCTGCAACGATCCCCTTTAAAAATGGCTGTTTAATAACCTCATCCGAGGAATGTGCTAAATACGGGCCGACTGCCCACAAAGGACGTAAAAACGCTTCCACCTGACGCGTTCGTTCCTGATAAACCGATCCGCTTGTTCCTAAGTTTAGCAAGCCTGGCTGCTCTTCCAATAGGGGCAATAAGGGCTCAATTAAGTCATAAAAACCAGCAGTAAACTCTTCTTTTGTTTCAAAACGAGGACTTGTTTTCATTCTGTTCTCCTTTTTTACTAAAATTATAATTAATAACTATATTTCTATAACCATGACAGATCCTTTTCTATTTAATTCTTTTAAATACGATGGAGAAAAAACCTGTCACATCAAGGACCTTTGTAAATAAAACGGTTTCTCAATTAATCTTATTGTATATCCACTTGGTAAAAAAATCAACTCTTTTTACTAAAAATAATAAATATTAACTTGTATGACTTATCTTTTTTAGTAAAATAGTGTATATTAGAAGTATTAAGACGGACGAAAGGAAGTAACACTACTTATGGCGACGATTACGGATATAGCACGCGAAGCTCAAGTCTCTATTGCCACTGTCTCAAGGGTCCTCAACTACGATGACTCACTTTCAGTGACAGACGAAACTAAACGGAAAATTTTTGAAGTAGCGGAAAAGCTTAACTATACAAAATATAAGAATAAAAAAAAGAAAGACAGTGAAACGAGTAAAAATATTGCAATCGTTCAATGGTTAGATTCAAAAGAAGAACTAAACGATATTTACTATATGTCAATTCGGATTGGCGTAGAAAAACGTGCAGCTGAACTAGGTATTAATGTTACTAAGGCCTCTCATTTGGACACTAACTTCCCCAGTGACATTGACGGGATTTTAGCAATTGGAAAATTTGATCAAGAAAATGTCGATTTAATCAATCGACTGCATAAAAATGTCTGCTTTATCGGCACCAATTACCCACTAAATGATTTCGATACAGTCAATGGAGACTTTACTCAAGCGACTGACTTGGCATTGGACTATTTAATCAAGCAAGGACACAAAAAAATCGGCTTTATCGGAGCCGAGGATCGAGAAAATTTATTTGGACGTCGTCACTATAAGGCGCCGACAACCAATGCTTTTATTGATTACCTAACAGCTAATGGGTTGTTTGACGACACTTATTTTTTCTTTCGAAATACCAAAATTTTTAACGTTGACATTGGTTATCAATTAACCAAAGAAGCAATCACTTCATTAGGCAAGACGCATCTCCCTTCTGCTTTTCTAGTTTCAAACGATGCCATGGCCATTGGGGCTATCAACGCCTTAACTGAGGAAGGTATTAATGTACCAGAACAAGTGAGTATTATCGGTATTAATGACTTATCAGTCTCTCAATTTATCTCCCCACCTCTAACAACCATCAAGATTTTCTCAGAGGAGATGGGTGAAGTTGGCGTTAACACGTTAAATGATCGTATTCATAACGGCGGTATTTCTAAGCGAATTATCCTTGGTGCCAAATTAATTGAGCGTGCTAGTGTCAAAAAAATGACCAATTAAAATAAACCGAGCTTCCGGAAGGAATGCTCGGTTTATTTTTAACTAATTTACTTTTCTTGGTACCTCATCCACCCCCACCAGTTTGGCACTAATTCTTCCAACCTGACAGTTGTTCTGTTAGCATAATCAACCATGATTTCAGTATTCTTATTTTTAGCTGATAATTGCATCAAAAATTCTCGACAAGCACCACAAGGCATACCACTCACGCCCTCAGGTGGCGCGTCCCGAAAGGTAATTACTCGTTTTATCACTGTTTGCCCGCTATCCATATACATCTTGAGCGCTGCAGTTCGTTCCGCACATAAATCCATAACCCCACTACAACTTTCAATACAAAATCCCGTATAAATCCGTCCATCTTCACTTTCAATTGCTGACACCACATGATGAGCATAAACAAAGGGAGACACCTCCGTCGGTTCATACAACTCTTTTGCTTGTTCATATAATTCCTGCCAAATATCCATTAAATCCCCCACTTTTTTTCTTATTATGTATGTTCATAGGCTACTGTACATTTCAAATAACCTCTTAAGTTCTCTTACCAAAAAGTTGTTTAGATATAATTACATTTTCTAAATGTGTCACGCCGCGTGTGACACTACTTAATTTTTTATTTGACAATTTAATGAGGGAAGAAAAGGAAAATATTCTCTCATCTCAATTAATTATCACTCGCTATCACTATTCTACTGGAATAATCAGAGAATCTCAGTAGCACTGATTTTCCAGTTTTGCTAGTCTATGTGTCACGCCGCATGTGACACTACTCGATTTTTTATTT
>NZ_JCAQHY010000110.1:0-17651 GCF_059621045.1 Vagococcus sp. WN80Y | reverse complement strand
AGTGCTGTGCAGAAAGAATCGCGTATCACCGTTACTAAATTTAGAAAAGAGCGAAGGGCTGAGAAACGTCAGTTTAGTTGTTTTTCAAGAGACCCACACATTAGACGAGCCTATTGGACTATTTTTCAACAAGTCGCAGGGAACCGGTCGTTACGGCAAATCAGTAAAGAATCAGGCGAGTCCTTATCGACAGTGGTGCGAGTCCGTCATGAGTACCGAAAGTTACGGCAGGCGGCGTTTCTCATAGGGACCTTTTTTTTGACGATTGTCAGCTTAAAACTGAGTCAAACCTACTCATCTAATGTCTTGTTGCAAGTGGTTATTTGTGGGGTAATGACCTCATTGATTATCTACTTCACTTATTCTGATCACTTATCGGAGTGATGGTGAGGGGAAGAAAACTGGAAAGGAGCATAAGATGAGAGCAAAACGAGTGGGTTATACCGTATCTAACGAGTCGGAGCAACTCTATCAAAACGCCGACTGTCAGGAGGTCGTTCAGACGCAAGAATTAGGCGGCTGCTATGCCCAATTTGAACAGTTTCTGTTGACTTACCAGAGGTGTTCATTAGTGGTGGTGAATTTTCAAAGCGTGGGGCTTCAATTGATTCAGTGGTTGCCGTTGCTTGACTTGATTCATCGTCAAGAGATCTCCTTGCATTTTAT
Source organism: Vagococcus sp. WN80Y (assembly GCF_059621045.1). Classification (NCBI taxonomy): domain Bacteria; kingdom Bacillati; phylum Bacillota; class Bacilli; order Lactobacillales; family Enterococcaceae; genus Vagococcus; species Vagococcus sp. WN80Y. Next base: position 16,985 of record NZ_JCAQHY010000110.1, on the reverse strand, counting down.
TGAAAAACCAGTGTCATCAGATCAAGCATATTTGGATGTTCTCTTTCAGTTGGCACAGGCAGAAAAAAGCATCATTAGTCGTCGGACCTGTCAAGGCTTAAAAAAAGCCCATGCCAACGGCATGGTGAGCGGTAGACCGACCATTAGTGAGGACGTAATCCACCAAATTGAACGATTGTATCGGCAAAAGAAAACGCTACGAGAAATTTCAACTGAGTGTCAGGTTTCTTTAGGAACGGTCCATAAATACACGAAGCTAATAGAATAAAGGATTGGCCTTAAAATGAAAAAAAAGACGATTTCTTATGAGGAATACACTCATCTAAAACAAGCGGTAGAAGCCTTAAGATGGACTTGGCAGGCGTATCAGCAACAGTTTCCCGATGGCTGGTACGGGTTTAAGTATCAACCAATTCTGAGACAGGTCGTAGAAAAAGATAAGGAAGAAAGTTTATTGGCTAAGGCTCAATTTAAACCTGTTAGAAAACGTGTCAACTTATCATTAGCGGTGTATCAAGAATTGAAGGAGTTAGCGACTATTTCTCTAGAATTACAAGATGTTTTAGCCCATCCGCCTTACGGATCGGTTCCATTAATGATGAAGCCAAGCACTGAAAAGGAGTGATCAGTAATGACGATTTATGGGTATGTGAAACGTAATCAGCCACTGCCGACGAATGATCAATTAAAAATTGTCTCTGATTATCAGTGTGAGACCATTTTTATCGAGTCCTCAAAACCAGCAGAACAAGTGGAATTGTACCAGCTGTTAGAGAGGTTGATGCCAGGAGATACAATCGTGATTGCGAGCTTGCAAGTATTTGGGGAAGGACATAAGGCCGTTAGTCACGTTTTGGCGCTACTAAGGCAGAAAAAAGTGCAGCTGATTAGTTGGAGTACTCAGCTGCATTTAAATTATTATAAGCGAAGCGGTGGGCTATTATAGTAATCAGCTTAAGTGGGGATGAATACTTGAAAGTTACATAATGTTCATAAAATTATAATCGAAACCACTTGGAAAACCGATTGGCATCTATATAAGAATAATCTCTTGTGGAGTGTTTCTTCAATAAAATCAAGCATTTTTACTGTGTAGTTCATCGCTATGATAAGCTTGTTACATCTTTATTGTTGATTCTTGTTCTTATATGTGTTATAGTAATTAAAGTGGTAATTTGATTCGAATTAGGACAACGATATATAATACATATAATTTTCCTTTTATGCGTCACATTTATTGCAATACTAAACGTACAAAACGTGCGTATCAGGAGGAATTTAATATGAACAACGGTACAGTAAAATGGTTTAATGCAGACAAAGGTTTTGGTTTCATCACTCAAGAGGACGGAACTGACGTATTTGCTCATTTCTCAGAAATCCAAACAGACGGATTCAAAAGCTTAGACGAAGGTCAAGCAGTAACATTTGATGTTGAAGAAGGCCAACGTGGCTTACAAGCTGTAAAAATCTTCAAAGCATAATCGAATAAAACTTATGAAAAGCCCTATCTTAATTGATAGTGGCTTTTTTTTATGTGATGCTTCTTTTTTTATAAAAGTCTTGACGGTATTAAATTGATGGTGTATTATCGTTGTATAGTCAACGTTGAGTATATAAGGAGTGAGACAATGACACGATTACTTGTTTTAGCTTGCTTAGGATATAAGCCGATGTCAGGTTATGATATTCAAGCTATGCTAAAGTTAAATGATGCTGAGCGCTGGGCAGGAGTTTTGATTGGGTCAATTTACAATGCTTTGAAGAAGCTGGAAAAAGAGGGCTATATTGAAGTGGCAAGTATCGAACATACGGGACATCGCCAAAAGGCCATCTATCAGGTAACTGAAGCTGGGAAAGCATATGAATTAGAGCTTATCCGAGAGGCTTTAGGAAAATCTTCAGTTATTTATCCCAATGAATTGTATGCTGGACTTTCGTTTACGACTAAACTAGATCAAGCTGAAGCACTACAAGCGTTAGATAAACAGCAAGCCATCCTAGTGAAAGAATACCAAGAATTGCAAAGAGGGCAGATTGAAAAAGATCAGGCGATGTCTGGTCAAGTTGATCCAATGACCCAATTGATTTTTGAGCATATGTATTCATTAGTTAAGCTACAAAGCCAGTTTGTCGAAGATGCTCGGAAAATTATCGAAAAGTAACTCTCCTATTCAGGAGAGTTAAAAAATATCTGAATAGTCAAACTTGAGTATTCAACGGCATACAAGAAAGGAAATGATGACAATGGTGATTAAAGCAACGCATATTAGTAAAGCCTATGGGGAAAATCAGGTAGTAAAGCCATTAGATTTGACAATTGAGCAAGGAGAGGTAATTGCTTTAATAGGCGCTAACGGTTCTGGCAAATCAACAACGATTGCCATGCTTTTGGGGCTACTCCCGTCAGACGAAGGTAAGGTATCTTACTGGCGCGATGATTATAAGCAGTATCTAGGTGCACAGTTACAGTCAATGCCCTTTTTTGAGGAGTATACTACAGAAGAAAATTTGGAGATGTTTGCGGCGTTATACCGTGTTAAGTTAACAAAAGAAGAGAAAAAGGAGTTATTGATGTCGGCTAAATTATATGACGCTCGAAAAATCTTAGCAATTAAGCTTTCAGGCGGACAGCAGAAACGACTAGCTATTGCGTTGACGATGCTGCATCGACCAGAGTTGATTATTTTAGATGAGCCGACAGCGGCCCTTGATCCCAGAGCACGTCATGAAATCAAGCAGATGATAACAAGACTAGCGAATCACGGAACAACCATCCTCTTTTCGTCACATGATTTAGAAGAGGTGGGACTATTAGCAACACGATTGATTTTCATGAATGCTGGTGAAATTATTGCTAGCGGTAGTCCAGAAGAATTAGTAATTAAGTATCAGGTGGAAAATTTAGAAGCGCTATATTTAGATTTAACAGAAAGTTTGGAGGAAGTTTAGTGTGGGTAATATTTATCGGTTAACAATTAAGTCATCTGTAAGAAGTGTTCATTTCATTTTTTGGTCGGTGATTTTGCCAGTAGTAGGGCTATTACTTTTTAAATATTTTGTTGGAGAGGCGCAGATCAGATTAGTGTTTGGGGTTGTTGGCGCGAGTATCCTTTTTCAAGCGTTTATGACAAATGCTTTTACGGTTGTTTCTCAGCGTAAACGAGGTGTCCTCAATTTACTTCATATTACGTCATTGCCACTGTGGCAGTATATTTTGAGTGTATCACTGGGATGGGCGACTTTATCGTTTTTATGTGGGGGATTTAATTTAATAATTGGCTGTTATATGTTTGGTATTAAGCTGTCACTTATTAATTGGATGGTTGTTTTGCCACTGATCTTTTTGGCATCGGTGGGGTACATTTTTATGGCATATTTTACGTCAAATTTTTGTCAGACTGAAAGTCAAATGAGTATGTTAAGCAATATTGCGTTATTGCCGCTACTATTTGCTTCGACTGCGTTTTATTCGTTAGATAAGGCGCCAAAGATTATTCAATGGTTAAGCCTTATTAATCCTTTTAACTATTTTATAAAGGGATTTGAAGCTGCGATGTCTTTAGCCGCTAAGCCTTATTTGATCGCTCTTTTATTTCTATTCGTATTTTTTGTGGGGCAATTTTATTTGACAACACGAACTTTTCATTATCAAAATCGTTAAAGAATAGCCTAGAAGAAGTCAGTTTTGAACTTCACTAGGCTATTTACGACTTAGTTGACCAATTATAGTAATCGTTAAGGAGCTTCTGCTTATTTTTTTGAAAGTCTAGTTTCTCCCAGCTAGCTATGCTAAACTTTATTCATAAGCAAGAAAAAATTAAGTATAGGGGAAGAGAGTGGGGCTACGTATGGTTGCTAAAGTCGCAATCAAAAGTGGAATCAATTTCGTGTGGGAAATGAGAGTAACAATAAAAGATATTGCTAAGCTAGCAGATGTGTCTATTACGACAGTTTCTCAAGTGTTAAATGGGAAAGGTAAGCGCTTTTCAGAAGAGACACGCCAAAAAGTAATGAAAGCAGTTGCGGAGACAGATTATCGGCCTGATTATTTTGCTAAAAATATGGTTAACCCTCAATCTAAAACGATTGGTGTGATTGTACCTGATATTACCAATTTATTTTTTTCAAAGGTAATCGAAGGAATTGAGATGGCTTTAATTGAAAGGGGTTATGTGATTTTATTATGTGACTCACATTACTCAATTGAAAATGAAAAAAATTATTTATCTGAGTTACTGGATCGAGCGGTTCAAGGAGTCATTTTGGCAACGCCTAATGCGATTGAATTGGATAAGTTATTAGAAGATAAAATACATCAGATCTTTCCTTATGTGTTATTGGATAGGGGGCTTAACAAGCGCGGTGGTGGCAATATTTTGGTGGATGAGTATGCTGGCGCCTATGAGGCTGTTTCGTATTTAATTGAATTAGGTCACAAACGTATTGGGATGCTGGCAAATGATAGTCGGTTTTATGAGATGGTTGATCGAACAGATGCGTATCGTCAGTGCTTATTGGACCATCAGTTGGAAATTCGTGAGGAATGGATTGTCGATAATACAGTAACAATCGAAGGTGGCTATCAGGCGACCAAGGAATTACTAACAAAGGCTGATATTAGTGCGTTATTTTGTGGAAATGATGAGATGGCGATTGGGGCATATCGTGCTATTTTTGAAGCGGGATTGAGCATACCTGCTGATATTTCTGTGATTGGGTATGATGGCTTGGAAATTACGACCTATCTAACGCCTTCTTTAACGACGGTCTATCAACCCGCAGATGGGATTGGACGAGCCGCGGCTGAGATTTTAGTGGAGGCAATTGAGGGAGTTAGTGAGAGCTATCCAAATAAGTTGTTTTCAACCAAGTTACTTAAACGTGAAAGTACGGCAGTTTTTAAAGAAATAGAATAGTTGTTAGTAAAGAGAGAGGGTGACCGTATGAACGAGACAAAATGGTATCAGAAGAAGGGCGTGTACATTCCCATTGCGATTGTTTTAGGGATACTAGGTGTTGGCGCAAGTCTTGTAACATTGATTGATGTTGAGGTTGAAGATGAGCTTAATCCGGATTACTACAAAGAAGAAGATCAGCCGTTGTTCACTCATAAGCACTAATGCAAACAGGGGTTCACCAAACCTTCTTGACTTTCAACTTAGGTTTAATGATAAACTGTTGAAAAGGAGTTGAAGTTAATGTCAGGTAAATCTATAAAAGAAACGGCAAAGGAACTTAAATTATCAAAATCGGCTTTACGTTATTATGAAAAAGTCAATTTGGTTCAACCACTAAGAACCGAAAGTGGCTATCGGAAGTATAAAGAGTGGGATGTACTCATGATAAAATACATTTTGGTGTTAAAATATGGCGGGTTTAGTTTAGAAGAAATTCAATCGGTCCTATTGTTTATTCAAAGTGATTCTACTGAAAACTGTTTACTTGAAACAGAGAAATTAATTCAGATTAAAACAAGAGAGTTTCAAAAGAAAATTAATTACTACCATCAGATGCTGACTATTTTTGAGACTATTTCAGACTTGGGAAAGATTGATTCTGAGGTTGAAAAAGAACTGGATGGTTATGTGGAAAAGCTCTACATGGAATTGCATCAGAATGAAGGATTCCTATCATGAAAAAACTTTTATTTGCACCAGAAACCTTTAATTTGGCTGAGACGACACGTATGATTGAAGTTGCAAAAGAGTGTAGCAGTGAGGCTGAATGTGTCTTCATGGGGTACAATGATAGATTTTCTCACTATATTGAAAAAGCTGGTTTTCGCTTTCATTTATTGTCACCTTATTTGGCAGATGACACGATCACTAAAATAATGGACTTTGATCAAGGGCGCAGTATGAAGCTCCCTTTTTCGTATGATATGTTGAAAGAAAGAATTGCCAATGAACAGGCTCTTATAGATGAACTTCAAGTTGACGGTATTGTTATTGGTAGTACAATGAGTCTATTTATTAGCGCTAGAGTGAAAAATATCCCATTAGTTTACGTCAAGCCTTATGCGTATTCAAGGTCTTGGATAGAGAGTCCTCAATTTATGAAAACCTCTCCTGTAATTGTTAAAAAGTTAGTTAGAAAATTAATTTTATCTATTAGTTATCTACCTAAAGATATAAGAAAACTTATAAAAGAGTATGGGGTAGAAAAGAATTTTCCGACAATTATTGATGCTTTAGATGCAGATTTGAATTGTATTACAACACCAGAAATCTTAACAGGTAATCCTGTTTTAGCAAAGAACAGTGTGTATGTGGGACCGATATTTGCAGATCTACCAGAAGAAATTCCTGATGGCTTGGATCAGCTGTTTCGAGAAGCGACAGAACCGATTATCTTTTGTAGTATGGGAAGTTCTGGAGATAGTGAAACGGTCTATCAGTTACTTAAAAACTTTGATGGATTGCCAGTGCAGGTAGTAAGTCCGATGAGGAGCTATCTTTCAACGAAACAAATCCAATCTCTGCCTTCAACTATTCATTTGTTCGATTGGTTACCAGCAAAACAAATTCAGCGCATGGTGAAAGCCTCAGTGCTTCATGGTGGCGAGGGAACGGTTCAAACAGCATGTGTGTCTGGCAAGCCATTTATTGGGGTGGGGCTACAAAAAGAGCAAGAATACAACATACGCTGTTGCGTGGACTATGGAAATGCTATTCAAATCAAGAGAAAGCAGTTAGATAAGCCGTACCATTTTAAAGAGGCTATGGATCAGTTACTTAAAAATCCAAGCTATCAAAAACAAGCAACAAATTTACAAAAAGAACTAGAACCAATCGAGGGGAGTAAGCTAGCAGCTCAAGCTATTTTTGAATTAATATAAGACCTATGTGATATCAACCTCATGTCGATATCACATGGGTCTAAGTTTTTTATGTTAGTTATAGTGAGAAGTGTGGCAAAAAATAGCTAGTGACGGAATTGTCACTATTAATTTATTGGAAATCACGCTAAAATTTACTTATCAACAAGTAACGGATGGAGGGATAAAAATGACAGATCTGAGAGCGGAAGAAATTAAGGCAAACTTTGCTTTATATCAAGAAGAAATTAGAATTCATTTGATGGCTTCACTAAAAAAAATCTCTAAGGGAATGTGGCGATCTTATTTTCCAATAAATTGTGTGTTAGTGCTAGCGGCAATGCTATTTAACCAATTGCCGACAGTCCCTAATTGGTTAAGACTAGGCGTAAGTGTGTATGCGGCGTTATTTATCTTGTTTACTTTTGTGATTTGTTGGCAGCATTTTTATCTACAGCAAAAGGTTAGTCATAATTATTCAAAATGGAAAGATCAAACCTTAATTAAAATGATTCAAGAGGAGACAGAACTTGAGTTACTTAAGGTGACAGAGGATTATTTCTATTTAGCTATCAGGACATCAAAGAAGCCGAAAATTGTCAGAATTCCCAAGGATAGAATCGTGAAATTTGCGAGTGACAATGAAGACCGCTGCTTGCAGCTAATTGAGTTTGATACAAATAAGGATAAGAAAAAATGTCTAGTGAGAGGAGTTGCTCTTTATTATTTGCCAGCAGACTTTTTTAGTTAAACAGTCTGCTGACACAAAATGAGGGACATATGTCACATGAAAAAGTTGTGACGGTTAATTGATAGTAAGAAGATTATGTTACGAGTTAAAGTTGGCCAAATCTAGTTGCCTGCTTCTTTTTCCATGGTAGCAACGACATTCTTCAGTTGCTCAGTAATGGCCACACACTCGTTTAAATAATCGTATTGTTCACTTGAAATTAGGACTTTGTTGAATTGTTTGGAATAATTGACTTTGGTAACTTCTTCAAAGCGATCATGGGTAATAAAATCGCGAATGAAGAAGGAGTGCTCGAAATTAATTTTGCCCTCTGTATCCATTCCTCTAAAGATGTGCCAATAATAACTTAAATACTTTGCGCTACTTTTTAAATCTTCGAATTCGTCTTTAGAAATTTTTATCATGTCATGCCTCACCTTTCTCAATTTCCTAATTGGATACCTCTAGTATAAGAGCAGTTCTGTTTAACTGCAACCAATATGGGGGATGTTTAGAAAAGCGTTAGTTTTTAGGTGACGAGTGATATGAAAAAAGGTGTTATTTCCTTGCTTCAAAAGTGAGGGTCTGATTGCTGTCTATAGGTTTTTTACCATAGTCATAATCAGCGCTGATGGTGATGTCTTTGAACCCTGTTTGTTCAAGTAATAATCGAAATTCAGTTAAGCCGTACCAACGTAATAGAAGTTGCTGCAGCTCAGTGGCTATTAATTGACCTTCCTGCCATTTTTCATACTTTAAGTGAGTGATTGTTTCTTGTCGCAACCAATCGATGCTGATGGTTTTTTGTTCCAAAGTGATGCCTTCTGTTTCTGATAACGGGTGAACGGAGGTGGTGACCTCACCTAGTTCTGGATAGAAGGGCAAATCTAGCTCAATGATGACACGACCGGTAGGTAAGAGATGGTCGTAAAAGTTTTTCAGCACAGTAATTGCGAGCTCTTCAGTCTCTAATAAACAGAAGCTAGCAGTTGGCATGATGATTGCTTCATAACGGGTTTCTGTCTTAAAGCGGGCTAAGTCCGCATGATAAAGAGTCGTTTCTAAGCCGTAGTGAGTTAAGTGTGTCTGGCAAATGGCGAGCATTTCAGCTGATTGGTCGACACCCTCAATCTTAAACCCTTCTTCTAATAGTGGCAGGAGCATGCGACCAGTTCCAACCCCAGCTTCTAAAACGTGACCTAAAACTCCCGTTAAGCGTTCTTGATAGTAATCAATATCACCATTAAGAGAACTGCCGATTGGTTTAGTTAAGTCATATACTTCTGTGGCAAGTGGTCCATAATTTTTAAACAAGACGATCGCCTTCTTTCATAAAAATTTTATCTATCTGTTAATTATACGTGATGAGTGGCGTAATGTGTATCATCATTCGTTTTGTCGATTTAAAATGTTCTATTAATGAGGAGAAAATAATGATAAACTTGTATAAAAGGAATTATTAATGAGAGGAAATAGGGATGAAAAAAATATTATTAGTGGAAGACGATACGGAGATCAGCCAATTGTTGACTACCGTTTTAAGTAGTGATTATCAAGTAACACCCGCGTATTCTGGAACAGAGGGCTTACTTCAGTTTGCCCATCAAGACTTTGATTTAGTGATTTTAGATATCATGCTCTCAGGCAAGACTGGGGAAGAGGTTCTAGTGGAGATTCGTGAAAAATCAGCGATTCCAATTGTAATGTTAACAGCTTTAAGTGACAAGAAGATGATCAGTGATTTCTTATTAAAAGGGGCGGATGATTATTTGACGAAGCCTTTTGATATTGATGAGCTGCGAGCACGTATAGCGGTACAAATTAGACGGACGGGGCAGTCGCAAGTGGTTGAAGAGACGGTGACCTGTTATAAAAATATTCAGTTGGCTGAGGATATGTTTCAATTGATTCGAGATGATGAGAGTGTCCAGCTGGCTAAAAAGGAATTTTTGATTTTCCAACTATTGGTTAATCATCCAAACAAAATTTATACAAAAGAGGATTTGTATGAAAAAGTTTGGGGAGAGCCTTATTTTGGCGATGAAAATACTGTAAATGTTCACATTAGTAATTTAAGAAAAAAATTGCAAAAGCTAGATGATGAGACGCCATATATAGAAACAGTTTGGAGCTTAGGGGTTAAATTAGCTAAATAGAAATGGAGTGAGTGAATGAATGTTTTAACTATTATAGGGTGGTTAGTGGCAATAATCGCAGTCGCTTATATCCTTTTTCTACAAATGGAGCTGCGAAATGTTTGGCGCCAACTCACACAAATCAGGAAACAGCCGACCAATGCTGAGCTGCGTTTATCATCTAAGAGCGCTATTTTTGTTAAATTGGCAATGGAAATAAATGAGCTATTACGGCAAAATAAAGACACGTATCAAGAGATGCAACGAAGCTCGGAGCAGTTTGATGTTGCGATCAATAATATTGCCCATGATCTAAGAACGCCGTTGACTGTGGCAAGTGGTTACAGCCAATACTTGAGTCAACATCAAGAAATAGGTCAAGAGCAAAGGGCTGATTTATTAGCTAAAATCAATACGAATTTAAAGGATGTCGAAGGCAAACTAGAGGAGCTTTTAACATACAATCGTATCTCAGAACAACAAGTAGAAGTCGTGTTAGAGAGAGTTAACCTTTCGAAACTATTAGAGGAGCAATTGTTTAATTATTTTGAGACTTTTAAAGAAAAAGACATTGAGCTAGAGGTGGCAATTGAGCCCAATGTTATGCTAGTGACAGACCAAAAACTCATAACTCGGGTGATTCAAAATGCCTTGGGAAATATCTTGACTCATGGTGAACAACAGGCGGCTATTCGCTTAGTTACTCATGAGGATGGGTTAAGCTTAACCTTAACCTTCAGCAATCAAACGAGTCAAGTTATCACAAATTATCAGCGATTGTTTGATCGCTTTTATACAGAGGATCTTTCTCGTAAAGGGAAAAATGCGGGGTTAGGTTTGTATATTATCAAGGAATTAACGACATTGCTTGGTGGAGTGGTTGAGTTGAGCGGTGAGGAAAAAAGATTTGATGTGGTTGTAAGCTTAACAAAAGAAAGAGAAACGTAACTAGGCTAACTAGCGACGTTTCTCTTTCTTTTGTTATAGTTCTCGTTTTTTAAAGGCCAGTAGGCTAATACTGAGCATTCCGATAATTATTAGCCCAGCTGCGAGAAGAGACATACGTATGTCTGATGAATTAAGCCCAATTTGAGATAGTTCATCAGCGTTGTATTGGAAATTAGTATATTGTAGTACGACATTATCAGGAAAACTTAAATTTAGAATCGAAATAAATATGGGCGTAAGAATTCCCGTTAAAACGCCAGCAACTGTACTACCACTGAGATATAAAACAAAAGTAGCGATTGCGATAATCGCTGAAAGTAGGACGAATTGGCTTAGAAATATTTGGCAGATATCAATAATAAACGCTGGACTTAACTCATCGCCGACGCCATTTAAAAGCGTTCCTAGTCCAAAAGATAGGACATAAAAATAAGCGAGTTGGAGTAGTGTGGCACAGGTTAGTGTTAAGTATTTAGCAAAAAAGTAGCGTTGACGAGAGACACCAACCGTTAGGATATTTTTATAGGTTTGCTTTGAGAAATCATGGCCAACAATAATCACAAGCAAAGGCAGTATAATATATATCAGAAAGGAGCTCATTGTGCTCATCATTTGAAGTGCAACGATTCCCGTCCAAATGGCGATATCTGCAGTTGGAGTTGAGGTTTCTATATCACTAATGCCAACCGAAGCTGTTGCTTGAGTAACAACACTGATAATGATGAAGGCAGTTAGAATGATTTGGGCAATCCAAAAGCCTTTGGTGTATTTTAAGCGATAAAAATCAGCGCGCAAGGTGTTAATCATTTGAGTTCCTCCCAAGAGTTAGTCGGTTGAGTGATTGAGCTCTTTTTTTCAATAAGTTGGGTGAAATATGTTTCTAAATCTGTACCAACAGTATGAAGTGAGCTGACACGAATCCCAGCAGTAATGAGTTGTTGTAGGATATCGGCGGTGTCACCTTGAAAATCATAAATATTAATTTCATTCTGTGAGACCACTTTAAAGTCGCAGTGAAAGTAATCTCTTAGTATATGACTGCCATGATAGGGATCATCTAAGACAATGTGAACGATGTCCCGACAGAGCTCTTCAAAATCAGCTTTGCAGATTTCTTCTAGGAGTTCTCCTTCGTGAATAATTCCAAACCGATTAGCCACGTGATAAAGCTCAGATAAGATGTGACTTGAGATTATAATTGTCATACTATGTTCTCTATTCAAGGTTAGAAGAAGCTCGCGAAATTCTACAATTGAGATGGGGTCTAGTCCGTTTATGGGTTCGTCAAGAATCAATAAATCGGGTTTACTAATTAGTGCGATGGCTATACCAAGTTTTTGTTTCATACCAAGAGAAAAGTGTTTGTATTTCTTTTTACCTGTGTCGCTTAAACCGACTAGCTTTAGAGTATCTTGGATATCTTTTTTATTTACTACGCCTCGTAATTTGCAGTAGTAGGTTAGGTTTTGCTCGGCGGTTAATTGTTCGTAAGCGACAGGGGTTTCGATCACACTGCCTGTTCGTGCTAATTTTTTAATATAGTCGTGCTGATTGTCAGAATTAAAGAGCTGGATATGACCGTTTGTTTGTTCAGCTAATCCAGTAATTATTTTGAGTAGCGTTGTTTTTCCTGCACCATTACGTCCGATTAGGCCATAAATATCGCCTCTTTTTATGGATAAAGACACATTTTTTAAGGCCCATTGCTTAGGGTATTTTTTTGATAGTTGATTAACAGTTAAGACTGTTTCCATAGGGGTCGCCTCCAGATTTACTTTACACGATAAATACTACAGTTTGGGTGTTAATGGTCTCTAAAGTAAATCTTAAGTGTTTATTAAGTCTAGACGATTTACGAAAGAAAGTTGAGCTAGGTCTCATTTATTATTAGTGCTAAATTTAGTGTAATGCTATAATTGTATTATAAGTTACATTAGGATACTAATGCAAGGAGTGGATGTCTGTGACTAAAACTATTCCCGCCTGTCCAGTTGAAGCAACTTTAAGTTTGATTGGCAATCGGTGGAAAATTATTATTTTAAGAGAATTAATGAGAGAAACAAAACGGTTTGGTGAATTAAAAAAAGGGGTAGGACAGATTAGCCAAAAGGTGTTAACATCAAATTTACGAGAAATGGAAGCAGATGGTTTAGTCAATCGAGTGGTCTTTGCAGAAGTGCCGCCTCGCGTGGAGTATTCTTTAACAGAGACTGGTCGGAGCTTGCATAGTGTGCTGGATGCGATGTCCGATTGGGGCGAGGGGTATCAGAAATTAGTTGGTGTTAATAAGTAAGTAAAAGAAGAGTACTGACAGCATTAAGTTTGTTGTCGGTACTCTTTTTGTTTTAGATTTTATGAGTGTTGCGATAGCTTGAAGGGGCAACGAAAATGGATACAGGACATTAAGTTTATTCCAATTTTTATCAAAAGAAAAAGCCCAGCCATAAAGGCAAGGCTAAAAAGTGGGTAAGGCTAGCAGGGGATCCGATTTACCAATGGCGTTCGCTGTGCGAATGTAGGATGGTTTATAAAGCAATTCAACAGCTTCAATAGTGCGCTCTTTTCCGTTGGAATCAATATAAAAGTACGATACTCCCATAAATATAGGTAATTAACGTATTAACAGATAAAGAATCTCCTTTTGCTAGTTTAACAACGTAAATACTTTCAACACCGTCATGATTAAGACAAATCTTTGTGATTTGATGCCTCATTACTGTCATCTCCTTTAGATGCAATAATTATGATTCATGATTGGTAAAGAGTAACACGCGTACAGCTATCTGAGTGGTAAGTAATATCTCTGACAAGTCAGAGTGACAAATATTCAACTATCCTCACCTTACTTTTAATAAATTTTATCATTTTATTTGGAATAAGAAGACTTTTTTTACTATATGAAAATTGGAAATATAGAATGAATAAAAGAGGATAGATCCTATAAAAAATCTTTTTATTGAAATATGTCTAAAATATTTAAAGAAGTTTAATTGAAAGAAGAGCACCCAATAGAAATGCAAAAAGCTGCTTGTTTGAAAAATAAATGAAACAGTGAGTGATTATGCTGATATAGCTATTATTTATGTTATTTAAAGAAAAAAACTCAACCTGTTCAAATCTGCAAAAGCGTACATGGGAATGCTTGTCATTGTTATGTTATTAATAGGGATAGTAGCTATAACTGCTATTATTATGGTTTTTTACAAGAAGTTACAATTGCTAGAGCTGTTGTTACCAACCTGTCCGCCTTTCACGTATAACTAACATTAAGAATAGGAAAAAGTTGTTATTAAACTTGATTTTAGCCAAAAGTAACCGTGATACAGCTAGTCTTTCTCTTAGTCTAGTTGTATCACGGTTATTTAAATCTGTCCAATAGGGCTTGTGCCTTAAAAGCTGCTAGCTTACCTCTAAACAGTTATAACAATTTCGAAAGTTTATTAGAAATTGCTTAGGATTAGTGTTTATGACAGTTTTCTAAAGGGCGAGAGTGGTAATTTAGCCAACTTATGGTCAATTTAATAAGTGAATAAGGTATTAACAATTTTTGCTTGATAACGTCAGTAGCTGTTAGTCTTTTGGCTGAGTATATAGTTTTCCATCTGGCATAAGCAGAGGGGTGATTCCAGTTCCAGCAGCATTAGAGGCTAAAAGGTACAGAACACCGGTAGTTGTATCTGTAATAACTTGAACTGAGGTTGATAAACCGGTTACTTTTTGTGTTTCAACTACAAATCTGTTTGACATAATTAACACTCCTTATTGTTTTATACTTAGAAGTATATCATCAAAATAGGAGGGAAGCATCGGACTTAAGTAGGATGATAATTGAGCTTTAAAAGCTATCTATCTATGAGTGGCGGAATCAGATCAACGAAAAATAAAAAATATAAGCATCAATAATTCCTATCCAACAAATGATTTGAACTATACTTAATAGTAGTTTTTGAATAGTTGTGCTGATTGAGAATGTTTGAAACCACACGCTTAATCGAGTTTCATCGCATATAACGGCCAAAATAATGAATAGGACCGGAAATAACCAAATAGTCGATTTATTTCCAAGATTATCTGGTTGCAAGAAAAGATTAAAATGTGATGGGATTGTCGCTGGAAGTTTAGGATATAGATAAAGACTGATTATAAAAAAGATACTGGCTAATCCCCAATTTAAATGAGTAAGTGCGTTATATTTGTTACTTAATCGTGCTAACATATAGGTCTTCCCTTCATTTTTCTCTACAATTTAATTATATCACTTTTAGTTTTAATTAAGGTGATTTTTACTCTAGCGTAATTAGGTGGCCAACGTTAACGATGATAACTGATTATAAAGATAAAGAACCATCAACAAAAAGGACTAAATAGGAAAGTAGTAAAGGAAATAGGTTATAAAGAAGATGTAAAATAATGGCGCATTCTAATCGATTAGTTTTTTTGTAAATTAAGGTAAAAACTAATGACGGGATAAGATAGCTTAGAAATGAATTCAAAGTTAAATCATTGACAGAAGTAATGTGTAAACTTGTAAAGAGTAATGAACTAACAAGAACGCCGGTAAGAGATTTATTAAATATATGTTGATAAATAAATCCTCTGAAAATTATTTCTTCAAAAAAAGGTGCAGATAATAATGCTATAGACATCAAAGGCAATGATTTTTCTAAATCATTTAAAATTGCTTGTTGATTTTCAGGCGTGGCACTTGGCAAAAATACACTAATTAAGATGTTACTTAATAGTATGAGTGCTAGACAAGAAAAAATGAGTTTCCACTGGTTTTTAGTTATTTTCTGAGTAAGGTTCAACAAGTTATTTTGTTTACTGATTAACTCAAAGATTGTGATAAGCGCTCCTGATAAAAAGAATAAAATGAGTGTGAGTAAGAGGCTGTTATGAGAATTAATAATAGTTGTAAAGTATGCCGCTAAAATAGTGAATAAGGTGCTAAAAATGAATAGAGCGATAGGTAGGGCTATTTTTTTTAAGTAGGTCATAAAAACTCCTTTTATCATTTTTTAGTAATAATTAATAGTATATGGAAAAATGATTATTAAGTTAATAAGACTTTAGTCTTAAGTTTGACAGTAAATAAAGGCGAGATAGTCAGCATTTTCTCATATCATTATAATTAGAAACGGACATTGGATTTGTTATTATTTAGATGATTTTTTTCGCGTCTTCGCTTGATGCCTTGATTTTGGTTGGCCAATTATGTGTACAAATAAAGAGTAAATTAAAAGATATAGAATAACGAAACAAAAATAAAAGTTAATTTTTGGAAATAGAGCCATCAGTACTCCTGTTATAAGTAATGCTATTAGAGCAAACATTTTATAATCAGTTTGTTGTAATTTCATATTATCCCTCCATATTAGTGTGGTGTAAAAAAGGTAGACAGATAGCCATGAATGTTTTGATTAATTTTAATCGACGAACCATCTTCGATACATAAATTCCAAAAAGTTTTTTGTAAAGGGATAGTGATTATTTTTTGGAATAACTGAATCAATCTTACAGTTTGGACACAAGGCAGTTTTATCTAATCGATCATCTATCCATTCGGAAATATCGTCATAATGGAACAGCCTACAGCAATAAAAACAAGCGCAAGCACCAGCACCAGAACTTTCAAGAAGTGTTTTATTGTTAATTGAAAATTTATGAGCGCTTTTTGAACAGTTAGACCAGTCGCTGAAGTTAGTGATAATCATCCTCTCATTTATAAGATTAAATATGATGGGGTGCTTGTACAAACATTTAATTACTAAAGTCACTTGTGAAGAGGACTGTCAAAACGAATATGATATATGCAGCGAAAGTCATAGGGATTAATAAAATTATTCCAGTAACGATAAACACAAGTCGCTTATTTTGGATTCCTTTTACTATCAATGCGATACATGGAAAAAGAACAATAAGTGGGAGGATGAAGGGCAATATATTTGGCAATGGAGTTTCTCCGTTTCGTAGGAAGTTTAACTATATTATAGCATGGTTACTATTTCTTAAATAATGGAGAATTGACTAGTGCTAATTTTTCAAATTACTAAGCTTTACGAGGCTACAAGTTGCTCTTCCGTTGAAAATGAAACAAGACAAGTACCAAGAGTGTGATGTAAAGCATATAAGCTAAGAAAGCGAGTGAAATTAAGATAATACAAAAGTGAATAGCTTGCATAATAATAACATAATTGCTCAAAATAACACTCTTTTCTGAGTATTGTAGCATATTGGATCTAAGTCAATATCTTGGACACTTTTTGGGAGACTTTTTTGAAAAATGTCACTTTGAGAGTGTGCCATCGTTTCCCATCCCCCTCAAGCCCAAATCGCTTGACCGCTATGGGTA
>NZ_JCAQHY010000109.1:0-15399 GCF_059621045.1 Vagococcus sp. WN80Y | reverse complement strand
ATCAGACGTCATGTCTAATATCGCTTCAATAGTCGCTAAAAATGGATAGAATCCAGCCGTAAATAAGCCGCTCGATGAGTTCTCATCTGCCCCTCTGTTAGTCGCAACTTAAAAAAGACTAGAAAAACAAGTCAAGGTTACGTATAATGAAAGGTGTTAGCGCTTCGGCGTTAGCCTATTGGTGCTTGATTAGTCAGGTTTGTTCTGATTGGTCAAGGCTTCATACTAACTCTGGGGTTCCCGCCCCGGAGATAGTAGCCAATGGTTTGTATGTAATTGTCTGGGTCGTTCCTAACGCCCACAGTGTACAATTAAACGAAAACGCTGTCAATACCTTTTTTTATTAAATAACATCATTTATTAAATTTCCTCTTCGTTAACGTCTGTGATTAGAAGGTTTTTTAGTAGAAAACTGTTATGGCTTACCTAAAAAAAGAACTCCATAAACGGAGGTGAACTGCCCCCATATGTTTTAATATATCATTACACTAGTATTGAAAAAAGCCCTCACTCTAAGAAGAGACATAATCAAGCTTCAACTGGACTATATTAGTGAAATTCCCCGTTTAGTTTCTAACTTACCACTTTTCAACTATTTTTACTTAATAAATAACTCATAAATGTACCTCGCCCCTATCACTACGACATTCTGCTAAAATTCACTGTCAAACTAATTAATATAACAAAAAAGAGTGGAATTGTACCACCCCAAAAGCTAAATCAAAATGCTAACGTTTTGGGGATAATTTTTTTAGGGCTAAATATAGAGTTGAAATTAAAACGAAAGGATGTCCAACAAACGAATGGTTAACTGGAAAGAAAATCTTACTCTGTTGTCTCACTCAGTTAATAGTGACATCTCCCAAAAAGAAAAAATTCACGTTATAAATTGGCAATTTGATTAGTACTCCATTTAATTAAATGATATACTAGTTCCATAATTAAAATAACTAGAGAGTCTCAGTTACAGTTCTCTGAAAGAAGGCAGTTAGCTTTGACAAAAAGATTATCCGCGTTTCACTTAAAACTCATTGGTATCGTCTTAATGGTGTTAGACCATATTCATCAAATGTGGGGAGCTGATCTTATCCCAATTTGGTTGACAATGGCTGGCAGAATTGTTGCCCCTATTTTTTTATTCCTAAGTGCCGAAGGCGTTCATTACACTAAAAATAGATTGACTTATTTGAGGAACCTTCTGATTGGCTATTGGATAATGTCGCTAATTAATCGATACCTTCCTAGGTTGTTGCCTAATGATAATATTATCTTAGTCAATAATATTTTTGGCACTCTTTTTCTGGCAGCCCTATTGATGATTACTTATGACTGGTTAAAGAAAGGAAGGCAGACTAAACAATATTCCTCTATTGTTATTGGAAGCTCTATTATTATTGGTTTGTTCCTATACTCTTTCATTAATTTACTTTTGATTGAGAGTGATTCCACGATTCAATTGGCATTGACCATGAATCTCTTTTTCCCTAGCATCTTCTTAGTTGAAGGCGGCCCCTTTTTCTTAGTACTGGGACTTGTTTTATATATAGTACGAGACCATCGCTGGAGGCAAATAGCAACATTACTTATAGCAGCTCTTCTTTCTACAGGATTCAAT
The DNA here is from genome assembly GCF_059621045.1 of Vagococcus sp. WN80Y. NCBI lineage: Bacteria > Bacillati > Bacillota > Bacilli > Lactobacillales > Enterococcaceae > Vagococcus > Vagococcus sp. WN80Y. The sequence goes on along the minus strand of NZ_JCAQHY010000109.1, from coordinate 13,784 downwards.
TTTTCTGGATTATTTTCTACCAATATTCAATGGATGATGATTTTTTCAGCCATCTTAATTTATTGGTACAATGGACAAGAAGGAAAAAAAATGAAATGGTTTTTCTATGCTTTTTATCCTGCACACCTAGTACTTCTCTATGTATTAGCAACTATAAGCTCCTAACGGCATAAAATATCTTGGCGATTATCAGTCATTCTGATTGTCACTAAGATATTTTGTAAGCGAGTAATTAAATGACGGGTACACAAATAACGAAACCCCCTTAATAATTGGGATACAATTCCAATTATTAAGGGGGTTTCGTTATTATTTACACTCTAATTGAATGCGGTCAGCCCAAGGAAGATAAACCTCTAATAATTTTGGCCGTCTAAAAAAATCTAGATTGGGCAATGCTTCAAATAAGTGTGTGAGATACTTAAACGCATTTAAGCCATTGGCTTTGTCTGTTTCAATCAACGTGTACGCCACGCAATTTGCTTTCGCTCCTGCGACACTTGTTGAAAACATGAAATTTTTCCGACCGATAGTCAGAGGACGAATATACCGTTCGGCCAAATTATTGAATAAGACTAGGCCTCCATCGTCTAAAAAAGACATCAATTCTTTTTTTAGTCGCTGCTTATAAGCATCGCAGTACCAAGTTTGCTTTTAACGATGACAGGAAAAGAAGACAACCATTCCCAAAACTCATTTAATAAGGGGAGAGACTGTTTGTGTCGTTGTTTTTTTCGTTCTGTCGGAGATAGATTTTTGAATTGTTTCTCCAAAACGAATAGCTGATCGCAATAACTTTTACCGACAGCTGCCATTCCACGTTCATCCCCAGCTTCAAAAAACTTCCGCCTTACGTGGGCCCAACAGGTGACAACTTCAAAGTTGTCCATATTCTGATAGGCTGAATAGCCATCACAATGAATATAACCTTGATAGGTATCTAACGCCTCTTCTAGATTGCGACGAGAACATGTCAAAGAAGAATAGTAATAAATGACTGGCTTAAGGCAAGAGTCAATTGTTTGAAATAACCAGATGCGCGCATCAGATGTTGCCGGACGACCGTCTGGTCGCTTCAAAATTTGATAGGGAGTCTCATCCGCATGAATGGCTTCTTCTTTATTTAATGTGTGACGTAGACGATTGTAGATGGGTTCTAACCAGTCTTGTGAGGAGCAGATAATCCAATTCGCTAACGTTTTACGCGTGACTTGGATACCGTATTGTTGCCATTCTTTTTCTTGACGATAAAGCGGTAAACTCAACTCGTATTTTTGATGGAATAACCAAGCGAGAACACTTGGACCGGCAAAACTTCTTTGTAAAGCGGGTTTCGGAGCTTGTGCTCGTTTAATGACATGTATGTCCGTCTTTCGACAAGCACTACATTCATAGCTATGCTCAATATAAACCTTCTTTTTTAATGAGGCAGGAATAAATTGAACTTCTTCAACGGGTAAGTCTTTAAGTAAAGCTGTTTTATGGCCCTTTTTCTTTTTACGTCGATAGGTAATTTCCTCGACGGTTTCTACTTCGGTTGGCTCCGCTTCTTGAAAACCTCTTGGTCTTCAAAGAGTGAAAGCTGACCGTCATTTGGTGTTTTTTCGCTAGAGGTCCCAAATAATTTTTGTGTCAAATAGGCAAGTTGTTCGTTGAGAAGTTTGTTTTGTTCTGCTTGTGCTTCAACTTGTGCTATTAAATGCTTATTCTGTTTAGTCAATACTTTTACTAATTCTTCCATCTAGCGTCACCATCCTTTTATTTTTAAAATTGTACCATAAACAAAAATAAAGCTAAACATAAAATTAGCTTTATCTTTAATTAATTTTACCTGGTTGCGATGGTCTTAAAGCCTTCGGCTGTTGAAGAGATAATCCTTCGAGAAGCCATCTTAACTCTTGACTAGTGAGTGACTTAACTTCCTCTGTCTTTCTAGGCCACTGAAGCTTACCTGACTCTAACCGCTTGTAAAGTAGAATAACCCCATTCTGATCCCAATACAATGCCTTAAAGCGATCTGTTTTACCGCCACAAAATAAGAATATCGCATCATCAAATAAATCTAAATTATACGTATCAGAAATAAGACTTGCGAGACCATCGATGCCACGTCGCATATCGGTTTTACCACACACAATGAAAATATGTTTAACCTGACTGTAATTAATCAACATGGTGTAGTTCTTTCAATATAGTGGTTAGCACCGTTGTAGACACTTAATTCTGTCTGATTAATTTTTAACTGACAGGCTAATTTTGGTTTCTGCGCCAAATTTGATGGTTGTGGTTTTGATGCATCCGTTAAGATAACTGGCACAATTGAGTTTTCTTTCTTCAATAATAGAACCTCCGTTTTAACTTGATAGTTCAAGTATAGACGGAGGTCCCTTTATTTTATAGCCGTGTTTTTATTACCCGCTTACCATATAGTGACATGGATTTGGCACTTCCTTTCAGTTTTAAATCGTCTCTCAGGCTTGATATAATGCGATTTAGAGTCTATAAGACTTGTCAAGATTTTTTTAAATCTTTTTTTGAACACTAGCTTCCCCCCATAAAAGAGGAGACTGATTCTATTTCCCCTTCCTATTAATATCCCTCGTTAGTTGATCATTTGTTAAGTCACCCACTAGCCTCTAAAATTTTAATGAAACAGGAGAGAGTTTTTATGTCAATTATCGGTTATATGCGTGTTAACACTCATCATCAAAAATTTGATTCTCAAGAACGAGCCCTTAAATCCTATGGGGTTGACTATCTTTATAAAGAATTTGAAAGTGGGCGTAAGCCTGTTCGAACTGAGCTGAACAAGGCTCTCACCGCCTTATAGCCGGGTGACACCTTTGTGATTTTTAAATTGGACCGACTTGCTAGAGGAACGAATCAATTATTACAGCTACTTAAAAGCTTTGAAGAACGGCAAATTAATTTTGTCAGCATTCAAAACAACATCGATACCTCTACTCCGATGGGTCGCTTTTTCTTTACTGTCATGAGTGCCTTTGCCGAGATGGAGGCGGCGTTAATTCGGGAACGCGTTACCGCCGGCTTAGAGGCGGCTAGAGAAAAGGGAACAACACTAGGACGACCCAGTCGAACCCTAGAGGTCAATCAAGCCATCAAGTTGTATCTTGAAACTGATTTATCTGTCAGTACCATTGCGAAACAATGCCACATCTCTGCTCCAACTCTGTACCATAACCTAAGAAAAAGACCGATTCCGTGCCGATCTGCCTCTAGTTAAAAATGGTAAGAAGTCCATAAATAATTCTCTGTCACATCTAATAATGATTCAGACGTAACTGATGACTCCAACTCATAATCTCGACTTGCTTCTTTTGAAGTTGCGCAAACCGCCTTTTTATTGTCTTAAAGTCTTCCCCAAACACATGCACACTGGCTATCACCACTGTATCTCCTGGGACAAGCTGATTGGCCAGTCGCTCAAATTCTGCTTGTTTCCCTTTTCTTTTAGGCTCAATAAAAATCGCCTCACAATTATAATCTGAGACGATTTTTAATTGATCATTAAGAGGTAAAGGTGCCTGTTGTCTGACATACCCATATATCGCCATCACATGCCTCTTTCTTATTAAGTTGCCTTTAGCTCGGCTCTATTTTTGGCGCCCTCTTCTTGTTGCGTATACTTATAGACACTTCCCAATGAGACGCCACACTCCGTGGCAATTTGGCGCATGGACCATTTTTGTTCATGGTATAAAAAACTGATTCGGTCAATGATTTGATCATCAATCGTCGGACGGCCAATCACGCGGCCTCCTTGACGGGCAAGGTCAATGTTTTCTTTCATCCGCGTACTTCGACACCTTGCGTCTGTTTCTAATAAGAGGTTAAACACCTCGTAAAAAGAGGGATTGGTGGAGGTATCGATTTGATCGTCTCTACTAATAAACCGAATCGTCTTTTCTTGGAATAGGGTCATAAGAGGCTTCAAGCCACGCAATCCTTTCCCAAATACTTGCAGCGTCATCACGATGACCTGATCGTTTGCTTGTAAGATTTCTAGTAGCTTGGCTAATTCACTTTCCTCTAACAAGGAACTATTTTCAATAAATAATTCGTCACAATTATAGGCCATGAGGCACTTAACTTGTTCGATTTCATTGTGAGGAAATCCTTTTCTTACATATCCATATACTGTCATTGGTCACAGTCCTTTCAGTCTTTCTTCGTATCTAATTGACCCCTTGTCGTGCCTGTATCAATCGGATGAGTGAGCACGTCTTGTAGTTCACGATGAATGGTGGTAAACTCTTTGATCTCGTTATAAACGGGCTCGGGCACGATCATTCGCTTGAAAAATCGATTGTGTCTCACCTGTGACAACAATACCTCGTCGATCTCCCCTTCTATGAACCGGCGTAAACGAGACGAATACTTGAAGTCATACCACCCATCTGGATACCGGTCTTGATACAGGTGCCACGTCCAATCCAGTCCTTTTAGTGACTCTTTGAGACGGTCATATTCCTCATAAGAGAGTCGTTTTTTCTTCATGATTGTCTTTCCTTTATTTCCAATTTATGGCTCATCTTTGCTCGATGTCACCTGCTTCGTATATTTATGAACGGTTCCTAAGGACACGCCACACTCAAGAGAAATTTCTCGTAGGGTTTTCCGTTGGGTCTGATGAAGGCGTTGAATCCGTCGAATCGTTTGACGCTCAATCGTCGGCCGCCCTCCGACAATGCCCTTAAGCTGAGCCTTCTCTAACCCAATACGAGTTCGCCAGCTAATGACTTCTTTCTCTTGTTTGGCCAATTCATACAGAAATTCTAAAAAAAGGGCGGAGGAGCTCAATGGGTTCTCCATAATGTCAAACCTGATCTGATGATCGTGAATTAATTGAAGGGCAGGAAGTAGCTGATTTAACTGTAGGCCCATACTTTGATACGAGACGACCACAAGGTGTTGATCTTTATGAGTCAGTAAAAACGCTTCAAACTGCTCATAATAATCGAGGTGATGAGTCGCCACAATGACCTCCTGACAGTGGCCTTGTTGCATTAATTGGTGATAATCCGTGTCTGAGGACGATCGAACGGTATACCCTATCACGGCAGGTGCCAGCATCTGACTGTCCTCCTTACGTTTTCTTTCATTTAATCCTCTTCTCTCATATCTGAATAAGTAAAATAAACCAACAGGATCGTGGCAGCTAAGCCAATCAGTCCTTGAAGCCACAGACTCTCTGTGTAATGGCGGGCAATTTGTAGCCCTAACATGGTCATCAAAAAAGTCCCTGCTAGCCATAAGACCTGCTTGGCCTGTTTGACCTGTTGACTGATTCGGTAGACGGTTCCTCTGGAAAGATGGTAACGTCTGGCGGTTCGTCTAATGGAGCGATTGGCAACCAACTCACTGAACACTTGCCAATACAGTCGTCTGCCATCGGCATCTGAGGCTAGCCCACGATATAGCTGACGATCGGCCTCACTTTCGGGCTGAATGCCAATAATTTTAATCTCTCCTTTAACGTGTTGCGGAATTTCCTGCATCCACTTCATTAAGTGAACCCACTCTGTTACCTGAATCCTTGGATACGCCAAGACCTCTAGCTCGATCCCTCTTTCTACTAGCTCATCTAAAAAAGTCAGCCACTCCTCAGGTTGATGGCTAATATCTGCCAATCGAAACAACAGAAGCTTGTCGCCTCTTCCGCCCATATCTAGGGCTTCTGCCAAGGTGGGGCGCTCTTTCCATGATGTCTCTGCTCGCTGTTTCACCTCATGAAAAAACACGCGGGCTCCCTGTTGTTTCAACTGGTCATGATAGGGACGCTTTTCTTCTGATGAGGTGACGCAAAAATAACCAATTTTCATCGTTTATAGACTCTCCTATCTCACTCTGACCCTCCCTCATTAAGGCCCCTCACTTAATGGGGCTAGGGTCTCATCTATCTGCTTCAACTTCCCTGACGTCGGGGTCACGCCCTGCCACCATGCTTGGCGATACGCCTCCTCACGAACCGTAATCGCCTCAACTTTCATGACTAACTGAAGGCGATCTTGGGTGACCATATTAGGGCCTCCTTTGAGAGTGGTAAATAACGTCGTCTGGTTCGTTGGACTGAGGGGCGTTAATCGTTTCAGATAGTAATAATACCCATCGGTTCCTTCTTGCCACTCACTCGAATTTAAATCGACCACCACATCAGAGACAGTCACCTCTTTAAGAACGGTCGCCTTGTCTGTCAACATCGGATGAAGCAGCACACGAACAAATAGGTCTTCGTCTCCCTGATTATGAACCTTCACCGTTCGTGGCACTGTGGTTCCTGCGGGAAGATTCGTCGTCGTCGTTGATCCTGTATCTATCAAGCCCACTTTTAAGTCACCAAGTTCATTAAGTTGTGGACTAAGCTGTTGGTCCTTTAAGTAGGCGTTCGTTTCTGGAAACGAGACACTGAGGCATAAGAGATACGTGCCCAATAAAAAGACTAAGGTCAGCTTAAGTGGGAATCGGCCTTTTTTCCACATCATGCTCCACCTCCTATCACGGTTTCATAGCGATCATACACGGGATTCCCCGTCACTTGAGGGATACGCCAATCGGCATAGACGCCTTCATTGACTTGCCCTCCCTCTGCTTGAACGTCTACTCGGTACAAACTGCCTTTGAGCCAGTTAGGGGCATGGGGGTCTAAGCGCACCTGATCGACCAACACCGTTGTCTGGTCCCCTGGTTGAACGGCTTGAGAATAAAAATAATACCCTTTTCCACCTATCTCTTGATACAACCAATACCCACTCAGAGGCGGCGAGGCGGGATCGATGATGCCCCACGTATAAGCCAAATAATTAAGAGTCGCTGGCCGACTGATTTCTGATTGGCGATACTTGTAAGTACTCATGGCGTTTGTTTCATAATAAACCAGACTATCTGGGGTGTACCGACCGTTAATCTGCCAAGTAGACGGGCTATCTCGCTTCACCTCTGGCAAACTGTCTAATCCTGTATACTCCGCTAAATGGCCATTGCCTGACTGATCAGTGGTGTCAACAGCCAAGGTAAGCAAGACCTCTTCCAAACTCACTCGAATAAACGCAGGTGCCTCTCCGATGTTTTTAACCGTCACCTTTGGAGAAAGCGGGGTCGTTTGAGTCAAGGTATTCCCTGATAACGCCCCTTGTACCGCTAATCGAATATCTTTTTCTCTCGGACTCTGCATGTGATTGTGTAACCACTTAGCATAACTGGTCCAAGCAAAGGTCGCATTAATCAGTAGGACAAAGGTGATAAGGGCCATAAAGCTCCCAAAGAACACTTTATTCTTGGGTAACGATAGCCCCCGTACTGTTCGTTGTTTTCGTGTCATAGTGACTCACTTCCTCCTCATTATTCCACAGTTTCATCAATTGACTCCGAAGCATCAATTCATGAAACCATACAATCGTGTCGTATGGTTAAGGTCTTCTTTGATAACGTCTGGTTAGATAAAGAACAAGACTTATCAGTAACACTCCCATGCCAAGGCCTATCAGTAGCCAGCGCCATTCTTCCCCTGTTTGAGGGAGCAGCGGGCCCGTGGGCTGCTTCTTTTTAGGTGGGGCAGGGTCTGTTTCATTGGTGGCATAAAAAACCCAATAAAAGTCCGCACTGCTAGGGCGTTGCCACTCTTCCTTTGGCAGGTCACTGGAGACGGTGAACGTCGCAGTCAACTGACCGGTTTCTCCTGTTGCATAGGTCCCTAATTCTACTGGTAACTGATAAAGCGGTGAGGAGGGCGTGCCTGCTAGGTCTCCTTCATACACCGTTTTTCCTGCTAACTCTAAGGTGACGGTCATCGCTTTTAAAAGATTCACCTGACCACTGACGGCGTCTGCTTTCATGTCCATCCGTAAGGTATAGCTCCCCGCTTGTTGGGCATAGTTGCTAATGGTGATGTCTTTTTTAAAGGTCAAGCCTGGTTTAATATCCGTGTGCGCCACAAAGTATTTCCCATCTTCGCCAACTTGTAAGCCTGTGTCATCCCCCACAATAACCCCCTTAGGAAGGATCTCCGTCGCTGACACGACAGAGGCCCCTCCTAAAAAGAGTCCTATTAGAAGGCAGAAGACACGGATGATCAGCCTGATTCGTTGATGATTTGGCATTCTTCATGCCCTCCTTTTAGTGGTTATTGAGCGTCTGCGATCGTCGCAAAGTACACATAGATGGGGTCTGTTTTCGTTAAGCCCCAACCGCCAGCGCCTTTTCCAGCTTGGGCAGGGTCAACAGCGGCTTCCATTGATTCTAAATAAGACGGAATCGCTTCTAAGCCCACCCATAAATCATAGGCAGCCATGCCGTAGGTTTCATCCGTTCCAGCCGCTCCAGGAAACGTCACTGATTGTAGCACAGAGCTGTCCGTTGTTTGACTTGGTTCTAATTTTTTCGTGTAGTAGAAATAACCATCAGTGGCATTGTAGAACCAATCTTTAGCCGCAATGCTTGCTGGATTTGTGCCAACATTGGCCATCGCAAATACGATGCTGCCATCTAGATTAGATTTTGTTGGATCAGCTGGTTTGGTTGCGGTGGTTCCTAATTTAATTGGATCGCCTGCCCAGTTCGCCTCAGCTGCGGCATCTAACTCTTGACCGTATCCAAAGTAATTCAAATCGCCCCCTTTAGCTTGGGTCTTAAAGTCATATTGATTGGTAGCTAATTTAACACTTGTTCCGACAACTTTTTGCGCGACTTGAGCCGTATCAGCGGCAAAGGTACCTGAATAAACCGGGATTTGTGTCGAGCTGGTGGTAAAATCAAAGTTTTTAGGGAACATCGCTTTTTTCGCTTCACGCACATAAACTAACGCCGTTTTGGTGCCATTGACATAGAGTTTATAGCCCACATCTGAGGCTTGTTCTTTAGTAGGAGCGGCGCCATCAATTAACAGATTGGCGGTCTCATCTACCCAACCAGCCCCTGTGTATTCTGTGTGGTCAATGATGACAGGGAATTTAGCATTAGCTAAGACGTCATACCCTTTTGTTAGGGCGCCATTTTTTAATTTATGTAGCATCTCTTCAAAGGAAATCCGCACAAACACGTTACTATCAGAGGAATTAACCACGTTTACCTCTTTGTTTAAGGTTCCTCCTGGTTTCACTTCTTTGTCTGGAAACTTCTCTGAAATCGTGACTTCCCCTGTTTCAAACCCACGAGATTGCATGTGATTTTGTTTCCATTCGGTGTAGCTCGACCAAGCAAATGTGCCTGCAAGTAATGTGACGAGCGCTAACACCGATAATGCCACAATTGCTTTTTTCTTTTTCTGTTTATTTTTTCCATAAAAATTCATTGAAAAAAACCTCCTATGTTCTGTTTTATTTTTTTATAAGCTCACGTGGAGCGTTATAACACTAGTTAGTTTGACGTCCTTTGGACGTTCTACTTTTTCGTTTCTTGGAAGAACGCTGATAAGCCTGTCGCTCAACCTGAGGAATGCTTAAATAATATTTAATGGTGGTGATCACTAAAAAGAGACTGCTGATTAACACCACTACCACTACTAAATTATCTCGAACAAATTGAATCATCAGGCCCACATTGGCAACATGGCCAATGACCTTGCCCACTACTTGTGTGTGCTGGATCGGGATATCCGCGTTATTATTCGCGTCTCCCTGTGTGGTCAGTCCCGCCACCTCTTCTCCCTTTTCATTCATCACAGGGGTGTCGCTCTCAATCACTCGGTGAGTCAGATAGGCGTCCGTGTTCCCAGCTACGGGATAAAAGGTGATAATGTCTTTAGGCTTCAACGTATCCGGTTTGACTTGTTTCACTATGATCATGTCTCCGGCATTAAAGCCGTCTGTTAAGTCGGGCTTATCAGGATGGGCCGCCATTGAATTCGTTTTGACTGTCATAAACCGATAGCCATAAAATGACTTTTCTGGCGAATCGTTGAAATTAAACAGTAAGGCTCCTAGTAAAATGGACAAAAAGATCACATAAAACAAGACATTCCAGACAAGAGCTAAGAAACGTTTCCCCATGGTGGGCGGCAGCTCCCTCTCTTTCGAGCTTTTTCGTTTATGAGGCACTCGTTTTGTCATGATGGCATCATTACTCATTCCGTTCTCGTCCTTTCTGTTTACGGCACAATGGCATAATCACCTGTTTTACCATAATTCCATCCATAATAATCAGGGGACGAGGTGCTGGCAATACTTGGTGTTAGGTACATCGTGACCCAGACCTCATCCTGTGTTCGCCCATCAAAGATGAGCTCACCTGTTTGAATCGCTGTGCCAGAATGAGTCGGTTTTGTGGGACCTGTGGTTAATTCATAACCACTCAAGGTATAATACTCAGGCGCAATTGACTCGAGTAAGACATACCAATGATCGACTGACATCGTGAGCTTAAGTTCCGCGTAATCCCCATGAATCCCAGCCTTAGCGGGGCCAGTTAAATTAAGCTGTTGACTCGTCGTCGTTGCGCCACTGATAGTCGGTGTATTAAGGGTGCGACTGCCCCCTACTAGACTGGTTGGCACGACAATCTCAGGATTGGGTGACTGGATAACCCCTTGATAATGAATCTTAACGGGGCTGTTTGCCACCGTTGCCGTTACTTTTACTTCTGTCGCCCTACCTGTCGCGTCGGTGTAGATAAAGGTCACATTCGGAACAGTGGTAGTGGTGGTGACAGCCCTTAAATCAGATTGACTCGTTGCGGTCAGGCTCAGCCCTTTTGTCGTCCCATCAGCGCCTTTCGTCAGCGGTGTCAGTGACGTGTCTGTTTGCGGTTGTTTAACAAAATCATAGACGGTCGCATGAGAAGAGGTCCCTTTAGCGGGTGCCCAAGCTGCTTTTAACTGTGACTCAGCTGTCGCAACGTTGGCTTCATATAAAGGAAGGTCGTAATCATCGGCGTAGATCACCACGTCATTAGCCACAGCGGTATTCGGATTTGTGACAAACACCCAAATGCGGTTTGCAACGGTGGAAGAGCCTTTGTATTGTATATCTAGGGGATAGGGTTTAGCAACTGTTGCATTTTTTATGGCGTCTACTTGTGAAACATTAGAGAATGTCACTTTAGTATCATCATAAATCCCTTGAGAAGCATCTTCCACAACTGTTGTACTCTCTGATTCCCATGCCACGACCTTAGCAAGCTCTCGAATTTTTTGATTATTTGCAAGTTTACCTGCTTTAATATCGTCAAGAGGTATGCTGAAATTATGAGCATCTAACATGCTTTTATCTTTAATAATAGTCTCATCTGTAATGTTACTAACTATAGAGGATGTAGAAGAGGCTTGCTTTTGACTATCTGTCACAAAAAAAGTCACAACTTGGGGCCCCACTGTCATTTTATTATAGCCTAAAGATTGCCAATCTATGTTGTTTCCCGAAATATCTGCTAGTGTCTCATTGTCGGAATTGTATGATATTTTATATGGGTTTAAATTAATTCTATTATCTAACCACGTCTGACTCTTTTCCCCTGAAATAGCGTTAGCACTAAAATCATATTGATCATATACAGAAACATCTTTTAAAAGTATTTCTTTTAATGCATCTTCAGATAAATTATTATTTATTTGAATAGTATCAGGAACGTATATTAAAGGACTATAATCAGTATTTTTTTTAATTTTACCAGAAAAGACGGAACTAAAATCGATATCTGGACGAATTTTATTAATCCATCCTTGAGCTGGTGGAGAGGCAAAGCTACGTGAAGTAGAGGTGCCAGCAATCCAATATTGATCGTCAGGTTGTTGTTCTAAATAATGTAAATTTATTTTCCCATCTGCTACTGCAATTGTTGATACTGATTCTACTTGAAAGTTACTATCTAAAATCCCTATAACCATATCATTGTCAGATACCCTATTCTCAAATGAACCAATTGCTTTTGATATTTGTCCAAAAAAAGTATATTTATTGCTGTTCTTTCGAATCTGAACATTACTCCCCTGAGGAAACATGGCCACTGTTTGAATATTCGTTTTCCCTGTAGTGGTTAGTGTCAGTTTTTTTAAAGCATAGAAAGTACCTTGTTTATTGGTTATTGGGCTATCGTCAAAATAATAGTAATTGTTTCCGTCAGAAATCTCATCTAATACTTTTAATTTCGTTTTAAAGGGCGCATGAATATATTCTATAACGCTACTGCCATCACTACTCCATTTTACTATCATTTTTCTATAGATGTCTAACCTGTCATAAAGCCGAAAATTAACGATACCAACATACTGAGTATTATTCCCATTTTTATCTGAGATTATTTTTATAGATTCAAGATCTTGTATAAACTGCAAAGAGTCTCTATTTGTCCAATTTTTAGACTCTTTCGGGTCTGAAAATCCAGCATATGCATTACTCCATGAAGGCACTGGGAAGTCCCAACGTGATGTTTGCGTATTTCCACTAATTCCATAAATTTCAAAATAATTCCATTTGGAAGGGGCTGTCCCGAAGGAATTTCCCCCATATCGAAAAAGTTGACTATTATAAAAAATCGAATCTACTTTAACTAAACTACTTGTTAGGTAATTTGAGTTTGGGGCACTTGGTCCCAGCCCATTCTCATTGTAACCGTTAATAGATACTTGACCACTATTTTTGTTAATTATATAAAATCTATTTGTTTGCTCAGTGGTTGATGAGGTGTTACCGTATGCGTAGTTACTTAGATTCGAGCCATATGGAATTAATTGTGAAGGATCAATTACATATGACCCCTTAATCGGTATAGCGTTTGATTGACTATAAAAATAACTTGGTGAACTAAAACTAATATTATTAGTTTTAGACGAGTTCACAATCATTGCTTTAGGAGAAAAATGAGAGATACGATTCTTGTACCAATTAGCAAAATCTGATTCATACGTTAGCAATACGGCTTGATTAATACTATTAATTGAAAATCCATAAACTGTATCATCATAAGCTGTCATCGTAGAACCAATACCTAATTTATTATAACCTGTTGTCTTTTGATTGCTTTGTACCATGTTTTTTGTAAATGATGGTAGCTCTGTCTCAACTGAAGATGTTGAATCTTTTGGTACGATAAACTCTTCAGTCGTACCAGGAGCCAGTATAATTTCACTGGTTGGATTAGCAAATAGTCCTTCAGTGTTCAAGTCATTTGTTGATTGAATAAGTAGTAGAGATAATAGAGTAAATAATATTATAACCCCACTACCAATCACTATTTTCTTGTGTTTTTTCATAATACTCTCCATTATTCTCCTGTCTGTATATGATTTAATGCATTTTAACTGTTTCGCTCTTACGTATCAAACTGAAGTGTAACACCCTTAAACTATTTTCAGTAATTGATTGCTGTGATTCATTTACACGTCTTCTACTAACACCGAGGTGATTTATGTCATATAGTCATTTATCATCAGAGGATTGCGGTAAAATTAAGACCTGGTTATCGTTATCCTACGGACTTCTCAATCTGAAATAGCGATTCGTTTAGGTCAACATCCCTCAACATTTTCAAGAGAGTTTACACGTGATTCCGAGACAAGAAAAGCTAATAGTGCGACTAATTTAGCACGCGTGAGAAAAACAAATTATGACACCACTACCAAAGCGATGATCCATTACGTTAGAACCACTAAGAAATACTTGGATATGAAGTAGTTACCTGAACAAATTTCCCCATTCTGTACGGAGTATTAAAATTTGTCTAAACGTGGTGTATCAGCTTGTTTAGCAACGTTTGTAGAGCGAAAGACACGGAAATACGTTGCGATTAAGATGGCGAATCAAGACTCCCATTGTATGTTGAAAGCAATGAAACAG